>NZ_JABAEE010000038.1:0-60250 GCF_023701885.1 Pseudomonas sp. CG7
TACGAGGCCAAAAGCCGTGATCGTCAGCTTAGAGCCTTACAGCGTAAGGCTACAAAGCTGGGTGTTCGATTGGTCGCAGCTTAAAAAGCTTTGGAGAACAAGGGGATGGATTTTGTTTGATGAGAGCTTGCTCCCGCTGGATGGCGAAGCCATCCCAAGCAGGCTGGCGTTTTTCTTCAGGCTAACCGCACCAGGCCGATTTTACGACGGCTACGCCGCCGAGCGGGAGCAAGCTCCCTCGCCACAGGGGGGGCGGCGGGGGGGAAGTCAGACCACCTCCAGCCGAATCTTGTGCTGGGTCAATAGTTGCGCCAGGGCCGGTACTGGCTGCTGGTCGGTCACCAGGCAGTCGATCAGGCTGATAGGCCCCAGGCGGACCATGGCGTTGCGCCCGAATTTGCTGGAGTCCGCCGCCAACAGCACTTGCCGGGCGTTGGCGATGATGGCTTGGGAAACCCGCACTTCCTGATAGTCGAAGTCCAGCAGGCTGCCGTCTTCATCGATCCCGCTGATGCCCACCAGGGCGAAGTCGACCTTGAACTGATTGATGAAGTCGACGCTGGCCTGGCCCACCACGCCGCCGTCACGCCGTACGTTACCGCCAGCGACCAGGACTTCGAAATCGTCCTTGGCACTGAGGATCGAAGCCACGTGCAGGTTGTTGGTGATGACCTTCAGGTGGTTGTGATTGAGCAGTGCCCGGGCGATGGATTCGGTGGTGGTGCCGATGTTGATGAACAGCGAGGCGTGATCGGGGATCTGGGCGGCGATGGCTTCGGCGATGCGGTGCTTCTCGTCGCGCATCTGGTCCGCGCGCATGGCGTAGGCGGTGTTTTCCACGCTTGAATCGTAGGCGGCGCCGCCGTGGTAGCGGCGCAGCAGGTTCACTTCCGCCAGTTGATTGATGTCGCGGCGGATGGTTTGCGGGGTGACGACAAATAGCTGCGCCATTTCCTCGATGCTGACATAGCCGCGCTCGCGGACCAGTTCGAGGATTTGTTGCTGGCGGGGAGGCAGATTCATGGGGCTTCCTTTGGGCTGCCGTACAAAATTTGCCCATGATGCCGCAGGAATCCACTCCCGGCCAGTTTCGGAATCTTGTCGGCCTTTATTCCGCGTCTTCGTGGGGCTCCCAATCGCGGGTGCGGCTGACCGCTTTCTGCCAGCCGGCGTAGAGTTTCTCTTTCGCCGGCTCGTCCAGTTGCGGTTCGAATTCGCGCTCGATCACCGCTTTGCCCCGCAGTTCTTCCAGGCTGCCCCAGAAACCGCACGCCAGGCCGGCCAGGTACGCCGCACCCAAGGCCGTGGTTTCACGCATTTTCGGCCGCTCGACCCGGGTGCCGAGGATGTCGGCCTGGAACTGCATCAGGAAATTGTTCGCCACCGCGCCACCGTCGACGCGCAGGGCCCGGAGGCGTTCGCCCGAATCCTGCTGCATGGCGTCGAGTACGTCGCGGGTCTGGTAGGCAATCGACTCCAGCGCTGCGCGAATAATGTGATCGACCCGTACGCCGCGGGTCAGGCCGAACAACGCGCCACGGGCATAGGGGTCCCAATACGGCGCGCCGAGGCCGGTGAAGGCGGGCACCAGGTACACGCCGTTGCTGTCCTTGACCTTGTTGGCGAAGTATTCGGTGTCCAGGGCGTCGTTGATGATCTTCAGTTCATCGCGCAGCCATTGGACCGTGGAGCCGCCATTGAATACCGCGCCTTCCAGGGCGTAGGCCACTTCGCCACGGGGGCCGCAGGCGATGGTGGTGAGCATGCCGTGATTGGATTTCACGGCCTTCTTGCCCGTGTTCATCAGCAGGAAGCAGCCGGTGCCGTAGGTGTTTTTCGCCTGGCCCGGCTCCACGCACATCTGCCCGAACAGGGCGGCCTGCTGATCGCCAGCGATGCCGCCAATGGCGATGCCGCTCTTGGTGCGGCCGTAGATTTCCGAAGACGACTTCACTTCAGGGAGCATTTCGCGAGGGATGTCGAGGATCTCGAGCATCTTCGCGTCCCATTCCAGCGAGTGGATATTGAAGAGCATCGTGCGCGAGGCGTTGGTGTAGTCGGTGACGTGGACCTTGCCGCCGGTGAATTTCCAGATGAGCCAGCTGTCGACGGTGCCGAACAGCAGCTCACCGTTGCGCGCGCGCTCGCGGCTGCCTTCGACGTTGTCCAGGATCCACTTGAGCTTGGTGCCGGAGAAGTACGGGTCGGTGACCAGGCCGGTGGTCTGGCTGATGTATTGCTCGTGGCCGTCGCGCTTGAGCTGTTGGCAGATCTCGGTACTGCGCCGGCACTGCCAGACGATGGCGTTGTAGATCGGCCGACCGGTGGTCTTGTCCCAGACCACGGTGGTTTCCCGCTGGTTGGTGATGCCGATGGCCGCCACTTGGTCATGGTGCAGGCCGGCCTGGGCCAGGGCCTCGACCATGACCGCGCTCTGGGTGGCGAAGATTTCCATCGGGTCGTGTTCGACCCAACCGGCTTGTGGGTAATGCTGGGCGAATTCGCGCTGGGCGGTGCAGACCACGTTGGCGTCACGGTCGAAGATGATCGCCCGCGAGCTGGTCGTACCCTGGTCGAGGGCAATGATGTAATTCTTGTTCTGGATATCGGTCATGTCGATTGCCTTGGGACGTAAAAGGAAGAAGCCACGGCGCAGGTTCGATGGGCAAGAGCCTGCGTCGACTGTTTCAGGATGTTCTGGGCTTGCCGTCAATGGCCGGTGTTGCATCCTTTGTAGCAGTTATGGCGCTGGGCAGGTGGCGGGCAATCAACCCGCGATAAGCCGCGGCACCGAGGCACGCACCGACGATCGGCGCAAAAACCGGAACCAGGAAGTACGGGATATCGCGTCCACCCGTGAGGGAAATTTCACCCCAGCCTGCGAAGAAAGTCATCAGTTTAGGACCGAAGTCCCGCGCCGGGTTCATCGCAAAGCCCGTCAGCGGTCCCATGGAGCTGCCAATCACGGCAATCAGCAGGCCGATCAGCAACGGCGCCAGTGGGCCACGGGGCAAGCCGTTGTTGTCATCGGTCAGGGACATGATGACCCCCATCAGAATGGCGGTGATGATCGCTTCCACGAGAAAGGCCTGGCCAGTGGACAATGCCGCGTGCGGGTAGGTGGAGAACACCGAGGCCAGTTCGAGGCTCGCTTCGGTGCCGCGAACCATGTGCCGGGATTGTTCGAAATCGAAGAATAGATTGCTGTACAGCGTGTAGACCAGAAGGGCGCCGCAGAAAGCGCCGGTCACTTGGGAAATGATGTAGAAGGGCAGTTTGCGTTTTTCAAAGTCGGTGAACAGGCACAGGGCGATGCTGACGGCGGGGTTGAGATGGGCGCCGGAAATGCCCGCGCTCAGATAGATTGCCATGCTGACACCGACGCCCCAATTGAGGCTGATTTCCCACACGCCGAAACTCGCACCCGCGACCTTGAGCGCCGCGACGCAACCGGTGCCGAAAAAGATCAGCAGGCCCGTTCCCAGGAATTCGGCCAGGCATTGGCTGGACAGGGGCGGCTGTTGTAAAGCAGTTGTCATTCAAACCTCGGTTTTTTGTTGTTTTGCAGCGCGTTCGATACAGCACGATTGCGCGATTTCCACCGAGGCAGGATCCCCATCCTGATCTCGGGTTGCAGCTTGAGACATGCAATGTGGCTTTCAGTTTCGAAAAAATATAGACAAGAAACGCTGGTGTCAAAGGTCGAAAGTGAACCGTCGGTCATATTTCAACTATCCGCGCTGTGAATGACTCCCCTGTTGGCGCGGCGTCGCCGGTCGTTGCAGTGCAGTCCCGGAGCCTTTTCACAGGCGATGGCTTAGAATCCGCTCACTCGTTTTGGATTTCCTTTGTCAGGAGCGGTCATGACACCCGCGTTGGATCTGCTTAAGAAAGTGCGCGCCGAACATCGCATCCACAGCTATGAACACGACCCCAAGGCTGCTTCCTATGGCTTGGAGGCGGCGGAAAAGCTCGGGCTGGATCCGGCGCAGGTGTTCAAGACGCTGTTGGCGGCCAGTGAAAAAGGTGAGCTGTTGGTGGCGGTAGTGCCTGTGGCCGGGAGTTTGGATTTGAAAGGCCTGGCCCATGCCGCCGGCGTGAAGAAGGTCGAGATGGCCGACCCGGCCGCCGCGCAGCGTTCGACCGGTTATTTGCTCGGCGGGATCAGCCCGCTGGGGCAGAAGAAGCGTCTGCGCACGTTTATCGACAGTTCCGCACAGCCGCTCGCCAGCATGTTCGTCAGTGCGGGGCGGCGTGGGTTGGAAGTCGAGTTGGCGCCTTCGGTATTGAAGGAGCACACCGGGGCGGCGTTTGCCGATATTGGGCGGACTTGATAGCCGGGTGGCTGCTGCGCAGCCAAGCGGGAGCAAGCTCCCTCGCCACAGGGGCGTAAGGCCTGGCCGATGTTTTTATCCGGCGCTGTAGGGTGAAAATTCTGCTGATCTGTCTCTGGATTAAGCCTTGCCGCTGCACCCATGCTGGCGCATCAGAAAAATAAGGAGAAGTGCCATGCAGCTTGCGTTTCATCAGGTCGATGCGTTCAGTGACCGGCCATTCGGCGGTAACCCGGCGATGGTCTATCGGCTCGACGGCTGGCTTGCCGATGACTTGATGCAGAAGATTGCCGCCGAACATAACCTGGCCGAAACCGCGTTTCTGGTGCGTGAAGGCCAGCATTGGCATATCCGCTGGTTCACCCCTACCACCGAAGTCCCGCTGTGTGGGCACGCCACGTTGGCCAGCGCTTACGTGCTGTTCGAGGTCTATCACGAACCCGTCGAGCGCCTGGATTTCATTTGCCGGTCCGGTTCGCTGAGCGTGACGCGCGAGGGGGAGCGGCTGTGGCTGGAGTTTCCGGCCGTCGTGCCTGCCGAATTGGGCGTCTCCCTGGCGGTGCAGAGTGCCTTGGGCGTCGAAGCGGTGGATGTGTTGAGTTCCAACGAACTGTTCGTGGTACTGGAATCGGAGCAAGCGGTGCTCGATTGCAAGCCGGACATGGCGGCCCTGGCGAAACTGCCCTGGCCCGGCGCTATCGTCACCGCACCGGGGAGCAAGCATGATTTTGTCTCGCGCTATTTTGCCCCGGCGATCGGCATCAACGAAGACCCGGTGACTGGCTCGACCCATTGCAGCCTGATTCCCTACTGGTCCAAACGCCTGGGTAAACACGGGCTGACGGCTTATCAATGCTCGGCCAGGGGCGGGGCGTTGTTTTGCCGGTTGGAGGGTGAGCGGGTGAAGATTGGCGGGCATGCGACGTTGGTGGCCAGTGGGACGTTGATGCTGGGGTGAGTCAGCACTCAAGCCAATGAGATCTGTGGGAGATCAACTGTGGGAGCGAGCTTGCTCGCGATAGCGGTGGTTCAGCTCGCATCAATGTTGAATGTGCCTACGCCATCGCGAGCAAGCTCGCTCCCACAGAGGTTCGTATTTCTTCGGATTTTAGCTGGCCGCGCTGTAGCGTCGCACACCGCTGTCCACCGGCGGGATCTGCGCCGCCGTACTGCCCGAGGCCTGGAACAGCACCAGGTGCTCAGCCGCCACGCGGATGCCGACGTCGGCGCCCACCTGATGGTCGGCATGGCTGGGGAAGATCGATTCCAATTGCGCGCCTGTGGGCAACTGCAGGCGATACAAGGTTGAGGCGCCTAGGAAGGTCTTGCCGATGATTCTGCCGGTGAGCGGGCTGTCCGGCGCATAGACGATATCGTCTGGGCGCAGCAGCACATCCACCGCACCGCCGATGGGCCAGGTATAGGCCCGGTTGCCACGCAGGATGCCCAGTTCGGTCTGTACCGATTCCGGGCTGTCGAGCTGGCCACGAATGAAATAGCCCTGGCCAATGAAACTGGCGACGAATGGCGTCAGCGGTTCGTGGTACAGGTTGTAGGGCGTGTCCCACTGTTCCAGGCGACCTTCCTTGAATACGCCGACATGGTCACTGACGGCGAAGGCTTCTTCCTGGTCATGGGTGACCAGGATCGCGCTGGTGCCACGGGCCTTGAGAATGTCCCGAACTTCATGGCTGAGCTTGCGGCGCAGCTCGCCATCGAGGTTGGAGAACGGCTCGTCGAGCAACAGCAACTGCGGTTCCGGCGCCAGCGCACGGGCCAGGGCCACGCGTTGTTGCTGGCCGCCGGACAGTTCATGGGGAAAACGCTTGCCCAGGTGCTTCAGGTTGACCAGTTCCAGCAGCTCTTCGACGATGCGGTCCTTGTCCGGATGCTTGCGAATGCCAAAGGCAATGTTCTGTGCCACGCTCAGGTGGGGAAACAGGGCGTAATCCTGGAACACCATGCCGATGCGGCGCTTTTCCGGGGCGAGGGTGAAACCGGCGCGGGAGATGGTTTCCCCAGCCAGTTGGATTTCACCCTCATGCACCGGTTCGAAGCCGGCAATGGCACGCAACGTCGTGGTCTTGCCGCAGCCGGACGAACCGAGCAGGCAACCGATGTCACCGGCATTGAGGTGCAGGTTGAGGTTCTGGACGACCCGCTGGTCCTGGTAGCCGCAGGCCAGGTTGTGCAAGTTCAGCAGCAGGGCGTGGCTCATGCGGGGTGATACGCCGGCTCGACCAGGAACTCGAGCAGGGCCTTTTGCGCGTGCAGGCGATTTTCGGCCTGGTCCCAGGCTACCGAACGCGGATCATCCAGCAGGTCCATGCTGATTTCCTCGCCACGGTGGGCCGGCAGGCAGTGCATGAACAGCACGTCGGCATCCGCCAGGTCGAGCAGGGCCCGGTTGACCTGCAGTGGCGCGAACAGCTCCAGGCGCCTGGCGGTTTCCTCTTCCTGGCCCATGGAGGTCCAGACATCGGTGCTCACCAGGTGTGCACCGGCCACGGCCTGTTTCGGATCGCGGACGATGGACACTCGGTCCCCGGCCTTGGCCAGCAGCTCGGCATTGGGGTCAAAGCCTTCAGGGCAGGCAATGCGCAGCTGGAAGTCGAATTGCATCGCCGCTTCTATATAGCTGTTGCACATGTTGTTGCCATCGCCGATCCAGGCCACGGTCTTGCCCTGGATCGAGCCACGGTGCTCGAGGAAGGTCTGCATGTCGGCCAGCAGTTGGCAAGGGTGCAGGTCGTCGGACAGGCCGTTGATCACCGGTACGCGGGAATGGGCCGCGAACTCGGTCAGGGTGCTGTGGGCAAAGGTACGGATCATCATCGCGTCCAACATGCTCGACATGACGATGGCGCAGTCGCTGATGGGTTCGCCACGGCCCAGTTGGGTGTCACGGGGCGACAGGAAGATCGCCTGGCCGCCCAGCTGGATCATGCCGGCTTCGAAAGAGATGCGGGTGCGGGTCGATGATTTCTCGAAGATCATCCCCAGCACACGGTTTTTCAAGGGCTCGAACAGTACGCCGCGGTTACGCAGGTCCTTGAGCTCCACGCCTCGACGGATCACGCCGAGCAACTCATCGGGCGTGAAATCCATCAGGGAGAGAAAGTGCCTTGCGCTCATGATTGACTACCTTTTTGTAACTGACCGCAGAAGCTCAAAGCCTTGTCTAATGAAAAAACGGGCGAGACCTGCGGCAAAAGCCGCACGGGGCGACGAAATAGGGGAAGGCGCGATCTTATAATTAAATGTCGCGTCTTACCAATAGGGCTACGGTTTTTGGGGCGTTCAGCGAGGCCATCCCAGGACTGCGATGGCAAATTTGTGGCCGGTTTCCTGACAGCAGCGACCCATTTGTACACTGGCGTTGCTCGGCTTGGCAATCAAGCGTGGCGGGCGCGTGATGGAGGATGGTCGGTTTTTGCCATGCCATTGTGTCCTTTCGCCTGTCTGCTGGTGCTTGTGAAACATTTCCTAATGCAAAGGCCTGGGTTATAAATGAGCCTCAGCGGCACAGGAGCCCGAAATGGATTCGAAAGAGCAACAACTGATGGAATTGCTGGGGCTGACCGCACGCTCGCTGACGCACCTGACGGCTTCGGTGACGTCCATGTCATTCGAATTGCTGCGCAGCGATGACGAAGTGACCAAGGCCGCCGGCCGGCGGATGATCGATCGCATGGCTACGATCAGCAGCGGCCTCGACGAGCATTGGCGGTTGATTGGCGAGCTGACCGGTGTACCCATCGCCCAGGAACAAGTGGAAACCATCGAGGAAATCCAACTCCTGGCGCCACCTCCCGAAGGCCCTTGAACGCACCTCATCGGCGGGCCTGATGCCCGGCAATTCACAGGACGAACGTCGCTGGCGCTGCCGGGAATCACGCGCCATAGTTTTGTTCCCGCGGCCGAAAGTGCCCGCCACGAATAAAACAGAGACTGGCCATGACCAAGACTCTCCACCACCGTGCGTGCCATCTGTGTGAAGCCATCTGTGGCTTGACCCTCGAAACCACCGAAACCGACGGCCAGGGCCTGGCGATCACCTCGATCAAGGGCGATGCGCTGGACACATTCAGCCGTGGTCACATCTGCCCCAAGGCCGTGGCCCTGCAAGACATCCAGAACGATCCAGACCGCCTGCGCCAACCCATGCAACGCATCGGCAGCGAATGGCAACCCATCGCCTGGGACGATGCCTTCGCGCTGGTGGCCGAGCGCCTGGCGGCTATCCAGGCGCGTCACGGCCAGAACGCGGTGGCCGTCTACCAGGGCAACCCCAGTGTGCATAACTATGGGCTGATGACCCACAGCAACTATTTCCTGGGGCTGTTGAAGACCCGCAGCCGTTTCTCGGCGACCTCGGTGGACCAACTGCCTCATCATTTGACCAGTCACCTGATGTACGGTCACGGCCTGCTCCTGCCGATTCCAGACATCGATCACACCGATTTCATGTTGATCCTCGGCGGCAACCCACTGGCTTCCAACGGCAGCATCATGACCGTGCCAGACGTGGAAAAGCGCCTCAAGGCGATCCAGGCCCGTGGCGGCAAAGTGGTTGTGGTCGATCCACGCCGCAGCGAAACGGCGGCCATAGCTGACCAGCACGTCTTCGTCCGCCCGGGTGGCGATGCCGCGCTGCTGTTTGGCTTGCTCAATACCTTGTTCGGCGAAGGCTTGACCCGTGACAGTCATCTGCCGGTGGACGGCCTGGACGAGGTGCGCGCGGCCGTCGCTTCCTTCACGGCTGAAGCGATGAGTCCGCTCTGTGCGGTGCCGGCCGCGCAGATCCGGCAATTGGCCCGGGACTTCGCCGCCGCGCCGTCAGCGGTGTGCTATGGACGGATGGGCGTGTCGACCCAGGCGTTCGGCACGCTGTGCCACTGGCTGATCCAGGTGATCAACCTGGTCACCGGCAAGCTTGATCGGGTGGGCGGGGCGCTGTGCACCGAGCCGGCGGTGGACCTGGTGGCCACCACCTCGGGTGGGCATTTCAACCGTTGGCAGAGCCGGGTGTCCGGGCGTCCCGAATACGCCGGGGAGCTGCCGGTGTCAGCCCTGGCCGAGGAGATGCTGACCGAGGGCGAAGGCCAGATTCGCGCGTTGGTGACCGTGGCCGGCAATCCGGTGCTGTCGACGCCCAACGGGCGGCAACTGGAGCAGGCCCTGGATGGGCTGGAGTTCATGGTCAGTGTCGATTTGTACATCAACGAAACCACCCGTTACGCCGACCTGATCCTGCCCTCGACCTCGGCCCTGGAAAACGATCACTACGACACCACGTTCAACCTGTTCGCCGTGCGCAACGTGACCCGTTTCAACCGGGCGATCCTGCCCAAGCCCGAGGGGGCGCTGCATGACTGGGAAATCTTCGTCGGCCTGGCCAAGGCCTTCGCCGCCCGGACCGGCAAGGAGCTCAAGCCGACCATGCCGCCGGCACAGATGATCGATTTTGGCCTGCGCAACGGGGCGTATGGCGACGCCTCGCCGCACAAGCTGTCCCTGGTGACCCTGTTCGACCATCCCCATGGCATCGACCTCGGCGCGCTCAAACCCAACTTGGCTCCACGGCTGAAAACCGAAAACCAGCGGGTGCAGGCCGCGCCAGCGGTGATTCTCGCTGACCTCGCCCGCTTTGCCGCGTTGCAGGCGCCTGAGCCGGATGAGTTGCTGATGATTGGCCGCCGCCATGTGCGCAGCAACAACTCCTGGATGCATAACTTCCATCGATTGGTGAAGGGCAAGCCGCGTCATCAGTTGCTGATGCACCCGGATGACCTCGCTTCTCGCGGCCTTGTCGATGGGCAGCGCGTGACCGTCAGTTCGCGGGTGGGGGTCATCGAAGTCGAGGTGCTGGGCAGCCTGGACATGATGAAAGGCGTGGTCAGCCTGCCCCACGGCTGGGGCCATGCCCGGCCGGGCGTGCAGATGACCATTGCCAGCGCACAGCCAGGCTCCAGCGCCAACGACTTGACCGATCACTGTCAGCTCGATGAGTTATCCGGCAACGCGGCGCTCAACGGTGTTCCGGTGAAGGTGGCGGCTGCGTAAAATTGTCCCTGAGCAGCACGTTCTGCTTTCCGTTACAATGCGCCACCGTGTCGACATCTGAAGTCGCAAAGTTTAAGCCGAGGTGCTCCGTGGATATCATCGAAACGATTAAAGACCAGATTGCCAACAACACCATCCTGCTTTACATGAAAGGCTCGCCGAACGCGCCACAGTGCGGTTTCTCGGCCAAGGCCGCCCAGGCGGTGATGGCGTGTGGCGAGAAGTTTGCCTACGTGGACATCCTGCAGAACCCGGAAATCCGCGCCAACCTGCCCAAGTACGCCAACTGGCCAACCTTCCCGCAATTGTGGGTGGGTGGTGAGCTGATCGGCGGTAGCGACATCATGACCGAGATGGCCGCTGACGGCTCTCTGCAGACCACGATCAAGGCAGCTGTGGAAGCAGCAGCGGCGAACAAGACCGAAGCCTGATCCATGGAAGTCTGTTCACCACACTGGTTGTGGTGAACATTAGACCTTGTGGGAGCGAGCTTGCTCGCGATAGCGGTGTGTCAGTCTCTGTTGATGTTTCTGATACAACGCTTTCGCGAGCAAGCTCGCTCCCACAGTGGTTTCGGTGTGGCCTGGAGTCCAGGTAATAAAAAGCCCCGCCTCTCGAAAGAGGGCGGGGCTTTTTAGTGGCTTGCTACTGGGGAAACTTACTCTTCACCCATCTGCGATTGCAGGTAGTTCTCCAGACCGATCTTGTCGATCAGGCCCAGTTGGGTTTCCAGCCAGTCGATATGCTCTTCCTCGGATTCGAGGATGTCTTCCAGCAGTTCACGGCTACCGAAGTCGCCAACGCTTTCGCAATGGACGATGGCGGCCTTCAGGTCGATGTGGCCGGCTTTCTCGATACGCAGGTCGCACTCGAGCATTTCCTGGGTGTGTTCGCCGATGTGCAGCTTGCCCAGGTCCTGGACGTTCGGCAGGCCTTCGAGGAACAGGATGCGCTTGATCAGCTTGTCCGCGTGCTTCATCTCGTCGATGGACTCGTGGTACTCGTGCTTGCCCAGCTTGTTCAGGCCCCAGTCCTCGTACATGCGCGCATGCAGGAAGTATTGGTTGATCGCGACCAGCTCATTGGCAAGGATCTTGTTGAGATGCTGGATGACTGTAATGTCGCCTTTCATGATGAGGCCTGCCCTGTAATAGCTGTGTATAGGGCGGAGTTTGAGCCGCGTATTTACCAGTGTCAAACCTAAGTTATTGAATAATAAATGAAAATTAATCGGAATAAGAATGTTTGTGTTCCGCGTCTGGACGCTAACTATTTGATTTTCAGGCATAAAAAAACCGGACACTAAGTCCGGTTCCTTGAAAAGCTGTGTTTACGCGGCAGTAAATTCTACCGGGTAAGGGATCGAGGCCTGTGCCGTTTGCACCTTGGCGAGGGTTTCACGCACCACTTCCTTGGCCAGGCAGGCACATTTGCCGCATTGGCTGGCTACGCCGGTGGCCTGGCGGACTTCGCGATAGCTGCAGCAACCTTCATAGATCGCTTCGCGGATTTGCCCGTCGGTGACGCCAGTGCAGAGGCATACATACATAAGTGAGAACCGTCGCTGGTTGTGACTCAATTGAGACGGATCTTAATGTTATCGAGAATGATTGTCAAAGTGGTTTCTCAAGGACTTTCACCCAGGTGACGTCAGGCTGACGAACGGTTTTATCCAGCGCGACGAAAGCGGCCCGCAGCGGGGCGGCGATTTTTCGATACCACAAAAAACCGTTGAAGACAGTCCAAATGCGCGGTGTATGATGGTCGGCCCTTGTAAGCGGGTTCGTGTCACAGGGCTGTCGCCTGAGGGTGGCAGGCTGGCCCGGACCTTGTTTTCACGCTATTACATCAGGAGATATCCCATGAGCGTACTCGTAGGCAAACAAGCCCCGGACTTTACCGTTCCAGCCGTCCTCGGCAACGGCGAAATCGTCGACAGCTTCACCCTGTCCTCGGCCATCAAAGGCAAATACGGCCTGGTGTTCTTCTATCCGCTGGACTTCACTTTCGTCTGCCCATCCGAGCTGATCGCACTGGATCACCGCATGGACGATTTCAAGGCGCGCAACGTTGAAGTGGTCGCTGTTTCGATCGACTCGCACTTCACCCATAACGCCTGGCGCAACACCCCGATCAACAATGGCGGTATCGGCCAGGTGAAATACACCATGGCTGCCGACATGAAGCACGAAATCGCCAAGGCTTATGACGTTGAGTCCGAAGGCGGCGTGGCTTTCCGTGGCGCGTTCCTGATCGATGACAAGGGTGTCGTCCGTTCGCAGATCATCAACGACCTGCCGCTGGGCCGTAACATGGAAGAGCTGATCCGTCTGGTCGACGCGCTGCAATTCCACGAAGAGCACGGCGAAGTCTGCCCGGCCAACTGGAAAAAAGGCGACAAGGGCATGACCGCATCGCCTGAAGGCGTTGCCGCTTACCTGGGCGAGCACAGCGACAAGCTGTAAGCGCACCCAGGCATAAAAAAACCGGCCCTTGATGGGCCGGTTTTTTTATGGGCAGTGCAAACCGAATGATCGGCAGAGACGCAGAATCTTTGGCTCTGGACCCTGTGGCGAGGGAGCTTGCTCCCGCTTGAGTGCGAAGCGCTCACAAAATATTTGGGGCGGCTACGCCACCCAGCGGGAGCAAGCTCCCTCGCCACAAGAGCCACAAGAGCTGGATCTGGCGCCGATGTCAGTCGTCGAAATCCTGCCAGCCACCCATCTCTTTCCACCGGTTGACGATGCCGCAGAACAGCTCGGCGGTCTTCTCGGTGTCGTAGCGGGCCGAGTGGGCCTCGCGGCCATCGAAGTCGATGTCGGCTGCCTGGCAGGCCTTGGCCAAGACAGTCTGGCCGTACGCCAGGCCCGCCAAGGTCGCGGTGTCGAAGCTGGAGAATGGGTGGAACGGGTTGCGCTTCATGTCCAGGCGCGCGACGGCGGCGGTGAGGAAGCCCAGGTCGAAGCTGCTGTTGTGGCCGACCAGGATCGCTCGCTTGCAACCGTTGGCTTTCAGCGCCTTGCGTACGCCACGGAAGATGTCGGTCAGGGCTGTTTCTTCGCTGACCGCCATGCGCAGCGGGTGATCGAGCTTGATCCCGGTGAACTCCAGGGCCGCCGCTTCGACGTTGGCGCCTTCGAACGGTTCGACGCGGAAGAAGTAGGTGTGATCAGGGAACACAAAGCCTTTTTCGTCCATGCCGATGGTGGTCGCGGCGATTTCCAGCAGGGCGTCGGTGGCGGAATTGAAACCACCGGTTTCGACATCGACGACGACCGGCAGATAACCACGGAACCGCGCGGCCATGGGGTGACGGGCGCCGCCCGAACCACCGTTGCCGTCCAGCTCGTCGTCGAAATGATCTTCACTCACGCGTTTTCCTCCAGCAGGCGCCAGCGCAGTTTTTCACCGGCGCGCAGCGGGATGACGGTCTGCTCGCCGAAGGGCAGGCTGACAGGGGCGGTCCATTCGTCACGGACCAGGGTAATACGATCGGTGTTCACCGGCAGGCCGTAGAACCGCGGACCGTGCAGGCTGGCAAAGCCTTCGAGCTTGTCCAGCGCGTTGCGCTGTTCGAACGCCTCGGCGTACATCTCGATGGCGGCATAGGCGGTGTAGCAGCCGGCGCAACCGCAGGCCGCGTCCTTGGCGTGCTGGGCGTGGGGGGCCGAGTCGGTGCCGAGGAAAAACTTGGCGCTGCCGCTGGTGGCGGCGTCCAGCAAGGCTTCCTGGGGGGTATTGCGCTTGAGGATCGGCAGGCAATAGAAGTGCGGCCGGATCCCGCCCACCAGCATGTGGTTGCGGGTGTACAGCAGGTGATGGGCAGTAATGGTCGCGCCGACGTTGGCCGGTGCCTCGTTGACGAACTGCACGGCATCGCCGGTGGTGATGTGTTCGAACACCACCTTGAGGGTCGGGAAACGCTCCACGACGCGACGCATGTGCTCGTCGATGAAGATCTTCTCGCGGTCGAACACGTCGACGTCGCCCCGGGTGACTTCACCATGGATCAACAGCGGCATGCCGACTTCGGCCATGGCCTCCAGCGCCGGGAAGATCTTGTCGATGCTGGTGCCGCCGGAATCGGAGTTGGTGGGCGCGCCGGCGGGGTACAGCTTGGCGGCGTGGACAAAACCGCAGGCCTTGGCGTCGCGAATCGCTTCGGGCTGGGTGCGGTCGGTAAGGTAAAGCACCATCAGCGGTTCGAAGCGGCTGCCAACCGGGCGCGCGGCGAGGATACGCTGGCGATAGTCATCGGCCTCGGCGGCGTTGCGCACGGGCGGAACCAGGTTAGGCATGATGATTGCGCGCCCGAAGGTGCGCGCGACATCGGCGACGGTATGGGTCAACACAGCACCATCGCGAAGATGAATATGCCAGTCGTCGGGACGCAGCAGGGTCAGGCGGTCGGACATTGGGGGGCTTCCAGGCGGGTCAAACTCTGGGGAATGCTACCGGAAAAGACCGATTCAGGCACCCGCTATCAAGTTCTGCCACAACTTACCGATAGCTCCTACAGGTGTGCCACGAATCCGTGCAGTACCCCGGACAGGCGTCATGCCCTCAAGCAGGCGTCGATCTTTGTATAAAAGTCAGTGGAGCCTCCCGTGCGCCAGCGTTATCTAGCCTTGCTCAGTGTGTTTGCCAGCCTTCCCGCCATGGCGCTCACTTTCCAGACCCGTCTGGAGAGCATCGAGTGGACGGTCGAAGGCGACAAGTTCGAGTGCCGGCTGAGCCAGCCGATCACCGATTTTGGCAGCGGCGAATTCGTGCGCAAGGCGGGGGAGCAGGCCACGTTCCGCCTCAAGGCTTATAACCCGATGCTCGGTGGTGGCTCCGCAACGTTGCTCGCGGCCGCGGCGCCCTGGCAGCCAGGACGGGGCGATATCAACCTGGGCTCGGTCAGGATCGGCAGTGGCGATGTGCTGTTCGACAGTTCCCAGGTGCAGGCAGGCCGGCTGATCAGCGGATTGATGGAAGGTCGCAGCCCCGTGGTTCGACGCAACACCGAGGATGGGCGCGTTTCCGAAGTCCGGCTGCTGCCCGTGCGCTTCAACAAGGCGTTCAACGATTACCAGGGCTGCGTGGCGAAACTGTTGCCGAAGAACTTCGAACAGATCAAGCAAACCCAGATTGGTTTCCCCGGCGAGGGGGTTGAGCTGGACGCTCGGGCCAAGGCTCAGTTGCAGGTCATGCTCGACTTCATCAAGGCCGACCCGAGCGTCAATCATGTCGAGCTTGATGGCCATTCCGACAACAGTGGCAACCGCCTGACCAACCGTGAGCTTTCGCGCCGTCGGGCCCTGGCGGTTCAGGACTTCTTCAAGGCCAACGGCTTCCAGGAATCGCAGTTCACCGTGCGCTTCCACGGCGAGCGTTATCCGCTGGTCGCCAATACCAATGCCGCCAATCGGGCCAAGAACCGTCGTGTCGTCGTAACACTGGAGCGGGTGGCAGCCACCCAGGCTCCGGCGCCACAACCGGCAACACCAGCGGCAACGCCTGCATCGCCTGCCGTGGCACCCGCTGCTGCGCCGGGCAAGACGCCGACGCCGGTTGTCCCGGCCAAGTCGGCTGCGCCTGCCGCGACGACTGCGCGCACTTCCTGATCCCGCGCGGATCGTCGCGCAGTCGACATAATCTGTCGCTTCGTCGTCATCAGCTGTCGCGCCTCTGTAAATTATCCGCGCTGGACGTTAGACTTCCCGGCTTTCCGTACAACCCGTGGAGTGATGGCATGGCGGACGTAAACAAGGTCGTTCTGGCGTATTCCGGCGGCCTGGACACTTCGGTGATCCTCAAGTGGCTGCAGGACACATATAACTGCGAAGTGGTGACCTTCACCGCTGACCTGGGGCAGGGCGAAGAAGTCGAGCCTGCACGCGCCAAGGCCCAGGCCATGGGCGTCAAAGAGATCTACATCGATGACCTGCGCGAAGAGTTCGTCCGCGACTTCGTGTTCCCGATGTTCCGCGCCAACACCGTTTACGAAGGCGAGTACCTGCTGGGTACGTCCATCGCCCGTCCGTTGATCGCCAAGCGCCTGATCGAAATCGCCAACGAAACCGGCGCCGACGCCATTTCCCACGGCGCCACCGGCAAAGGCAACGACCAGGTGCGTTTCGAACTGGGCGCCTATGCCCTCAAGCCGGGCGTGAAAGTCATTGCACCGTGGCGTGAATGGGACCTGCTGTCTCGCGAAAAACTGATGGACTACGCCGAGAAGCACGCGATCCCGATCGAGCGCCACGGTAAGAAAAAGTCTCCGTACTCGATGGACGCCAACCTGCTGCACATCTCCTATGAAGGCGGCGTGCTGGAAGACACCTGGACCGAGCACGAAGAAGACATGTGGCGTTGGACCGTCTCCCCGGAGAAGGCCCCCGATACTCCGCAGTACCTGGAACTGACCTATCGCAACGGCGATATCGTCGCACTGGACGGCGTGGAAATGAGCCCGGCCACCGTGCTGGCGACCCTGAACCGCATCGGCGGCGAACACGGCATCGGTCGCCTGGACATCGTCGAGAACCGTTATGTCGGCATGAAGTCCCGCGGCTGCTACGAAACCCCGGGCGGCACCATCATGCTGCGCGCCCACCGGGCGATCGAATCGATCACCCTGGACCGCGAAGTGGCCCACCTCAAGGATGAGTTGATGCCCAAGTACGCCAGCCTGATCTACACCGGCTACTGGTGGAGCCCTGAGCGCCTGATGCTGCAACAGATGATCGACGCTTCCCAGACCAACGTGAACGGCGTGGTACGCCTGAAGCTGTACAAGGGCAACGTGATCGTGACCGGGCGCAAGTCCGACGACTCGCTGTTCGATGCCAACATCGCGACCTTCGAAGAGGACGGTGGTGCCTACAACCAGGCCGACGCAGCCGGCTTCATCAAGCTCAACGCATTGCGCATGCGCATCGCAGCGAACAAGGGTCGCAAGCTGTTCTGACCTTGGTTATCCAAAAAACGGCCTGCCTTGAGCAGGCCGTTTTTTTTGTCCTCTTTTTTTGTGCATGCCACAGGTTCGTACCCGATGGCTCATTTATCCTGCCCGTGGGCTGCAAGATCTGTCTGGTTGTAGATGACGTACACGATGAGGCCGGCGTGCCTTAAATGCTCCGATCGACAGGTCTCGATCAAGCGCTGGGATTGGCTGCATAAGGTACACAGGGTGTCCGGCGATTCACGGCTGTTTCGATGCAGGCCTATCAGCAGCAGTTGCTCCTTGCCCGTCTGGCGCAGCATTCGTTTACGCCGACCGGTCGTGTCATCCATGGTCTTTATAAAGTGTTTGCTCTTGCGAAAATCCGAAGGTGAATACAAGGAGCGGTAATTGAAGTTGAGCGTGATGAAAAAAAGCAACAATAGATAAAACGGGAAGCTGATCAGGAACCAGAGGTAATACTCGCGATCCTGATCATCCAGGAACGGCAGCGAAATCGCCGCGGAAGTTTCGGATAAAGTTGCGAATATGGCGATAAGGGTCATGGGGTTGGTGATGGTTTTCAAAGGTTTGTTCATGGTTAATGCTCATGGAATATTCATGCTCGGTGAGTAAAGTGAAAAAAGTGTTTTGTGATAATAAGGTGTCACGATAACAGTCAGGGGTGCTGGTATTTAATATCACGTGCCTGAGCGTCTTTTATATATGAATTCCTGTTGCTGAAGTGAGGCGCGGCAGTTTTAACAGCAAACAATTCAGTTACTCTTTATGAATAAAGAGCTTTCAGGCGGTCGGTCCGTGGCGGGCATGGCGGTGAAAGAGCGCATTATTCGTGGGGGGGGCCGGAGTCTTGGTGAGGTCGATCTTTCTCTGAAAAAAATTCAGGACACATTTTTCCTGCCAGGATTTGTAGGAATTTTCTGTATAGCTTGTAGGTTCTGTCTCTCGGTGCGAGCGGTCAGGGGGGGCAGCATGCCAAGGTAGAAATGACTAGGCTATTGTGCGTGCTCTAAAAATTCGAACAGCGAAGTTGGATTTGCCCATGAATAAAGTGCTGATCGTGGATGATCATCCCGTCATTCGTCTTGCTGTACGTTTGCTGATGGAGCGTCATGGATATGAGGTCGTTGCCGAAACCGACAACGGCGTCGATGCGCTACAACTTGCTCGTGAACTTATGCCCGACATCGTCATTCTTGATATCGGCATTCCGAAGCTGGACGGGCTGGAGGTTATTGCCCGTTTGGCGGCCATTCCTTCATCAATGAAAGTGTTGGTGCTGACTTCCCAGGCGCCTGGACATTTTTCGATGCGCTGCATGCAAACGGGGGCGGCCGGGTATGTCTGCAAGCAACAGGACCTTACTGAGTTATTAAGTGCAATAAAGGCAGTGCTGTCAGGTTATAGTTACTTCCCCAACCAGGCACTGCACACGGTGCGATCGAGCCTGGGTAATGCCAGTGAGTCCGATATGGTTGATCGGTTATCGGGGCGGGAAATGATGGTCTTGCAGCAACTGGCGCGCGGCAAGACCAACAAGGAAATCGCCGATGGAATGTTCTTGAGCAACAAGACCGTCAGTACTTACAAGACTCGCCTGTTATTGAAACTCAATGCCCGTTCGCTGGTCGACCTGATCGAACTGGCGCAGCGCAATGGGTTGGTGTGAGGCTTCAGGTCACGCGTACTCAGTAAAAAGCCTCCATCAGGGAGGCTTTTACGTGTCAGAGATCAAAGTCGTATTCGGCCAGTTGCTTCTGTAAACGGCGCTCTTCCAACAGGTTATCGATGGTGCGACGCTTGCTCAGGTTGGTTTTTGCCACTTCCGGCACGGCCACAGGTTCGACGTCGTCGGCTTCAACGGCGGTGAATTCGTCTTCTACATCCAGTTGTTCTTTGCCAGCACTCATGGGTTCGACTCCAGGCTAAGACTGCCATTGGCGCTCCTTATATCGATAAACCACGAGCGGGTAAAAAAGATTTTTTCAATCGATGGATCGAGAAAAGCAATAGCGCCTCAATCGTCCGACGTCTTGTGCTTGTATTCGCATAAATCTTCGATCCGGCAACTGCCGCAGCGGGGCTTGCGGGCCAGGCAGACGTAGCGTCCGTGGAGGATGAGCCAGTGATGGGAGTCCAGCAGGTATTCCTTGGGGACAAATTTCATCAGCTTCTTCTCCACATCCACCACGTTTTTGCCGGGGGCCAGCCCGGTACGGTTGCTGACGCGGAAAATGTGGGTGTCGACGGCCATGGTCAATTGCCGAAATGCGGTATTGAGCACGACGTTGGCGGTTTTGCGACCGACGCCCGGAAGGGCCTCCAGCGCTTCACGGGTCTGGGGGATTTCACTGCCGTGGCGCTCGATCAGCAGGCGGCAGGTTTCGATCACGTTTTTAGCCTTGCTGTTGAACAGGCCGATGGTCTTGATGTACTCGGACAACCCTTCGACGCCCAGGGCATGGATCGCCTCTGGGGTATTGGCGACCGGGAACAGTTTGGCGGTGGCCTTGTTGACGCCGACGTCGGTGGACTGCGCCGACAAGATGACCGCGATCAGCAACTCGAACGGAGAGGAATAGGCCAGATCGGTTTTCGGCTCCGGGTTGTCTTCGTGAAAGCGACGGAATATTTCCAGGCGTTTTGCGGCGTTCATGGGCGCGGCGTTTCCTCGAGGGTTGAAGGGGGTTTGGCGGCCGTCCAGGCCTGTCGGGCCGCCAGCAGCAGCCCGAGCAGAATGAACCCGCCAGGAGCGAGCAAGGCCAGGGGCAGGCCGCTGCCGATCAGTTCACGGATGGCGCCCAGGCTGAGCATCAAGAGACCGCCCCCCCCAACCCGCCGCCGGCGCACACGCAGGCGAGCCTCACCGAAGAACCCCCCATGCTCCAGCGCCACGCAGCTCAGGGCGATCCAGCCCATGTACATCAGCGGTTGATACAGTTCCAGCGCCCAGGCCTGAATGACCAAGCCTGTACAGGTGGTCAGGGTGGTGGCCAGCACAATCGCTGCGAGCAGCCTTTGCCCGGACGTCAGGCGCTGCCGGACAAGCCCCATTGCCAAGCCTTGGCAGGAGAGAATCAGCGCCCAGGCCAGCCATAGCGCCAGTGCGTCGACCAATGAATGGCTGGCGCCAACCAACGGGACGAGCAGCAGACCGCGTGTCAGGCCCCACGGCTTATTCATTCGCAGACACTCCCATTAACCGGGCCTTGTGCTCGTCGAAATAACGCAACGCGTCATGAACCGCCTGGAGCACCGCCCGGGACGTCACCGTTGCGCCGGCCAATTGATCGAACTGACCCTGGTCCTTTTTCAAGGCCCAGCCGCTGTCATCAGGCGCCTGGCGTGATTTGCCGGTGAAGGTCTGCAACCAGGCGTTCGGCCAGCCGGCAATCGCCGCGCCCAACCCGGGCGTCTCGGCTTGGCGCAGGGTCTTGACCCCCAGCAACCGGCCTTGTGGATCGATGGCGACCAGCAATTCGATGCTGCCTTCATAACCCAGCGCCTGGCTACGCAGCAGCACGGCGCTGGGCTGGCCGTTGCGGGTCGCCAGGTAACCGCCCAGCAGCGTGCTATGGGCCAAGGTTACCGCGGTTGTGAAAACGGGGCGCGCCAACGGCTGATTGTCATAGCGGTCAGTGGGCAGCACGTCGAGCAAGGCCTTGTTCGCCAGCGTCTGTCGCTGGGCCTCGCTGCGCCCGGCCGTGCTGAGGAGCGTGAGGTAAGTGGCACCGCTACAGAGGCCGATCAACAGGATCAGGATTGCCACGCCGCCGGGATTTTTCATATCAGCGGTCGCCGTTGTCGCGCCTCGGCGAATCGGTCCAGTGCCGGCACGCCGAGGTTCATCAGCAACACGGCGAAAGCCACGCCGTCCGGATAGCCGCCCCAGGTGCGGATCAGGTAGATCAGCAGTCCCATGCCCGCGCCAAACAGCAGCCGGGCAAGCGGGGCCTTGGCCCCCGAGACCGGTTCGGTCGCGATAAAACAGGCGCCGAGCATGGTCGCGCCGCTGAACAGATGAAACAGCGGTGAACCGTGGGAATCGGAACCCGACCCGTTCCAGCACAACAGGCTGATGATGAACAGGCTCGCCAGCAGGCCCACCGGCGCATGCCAACTGAACACCCGTTGCTGCAACAGGAACAGGCCGCCTGCCAGGAAGGCCAGGTTGACCCATTCGGCCCCTCGACCACCGAAACGCCCGAACGCCGGATCAGTGCCGAAAAGCTCATCGATGGTCTGGCTCGTGTTGGTCCGCAGGCTGTCCAAGGCGGTCGCCCCGGCCCAGGCATCGGGCGCCGGATGAGTGCCGAACACTTGTTGCAAACCTTCCAGCAGGCCCATGCCGTGGGGCGCGGGCCATTGACTCATCTGGGCGGGAAACGCCACCAGCCCCAAGGCGTATCCGAGCATCGCCGCGTTGAACGGGTTGCTGCCGACGCCGCCCCACAGGTGCTTGCCGAACAGCAAGGCGCAGGCGGCCGCCGTGACGGTCAGCCACCAGGGGCAATACGCCGGCAAGGCCAGGGCCAGCAGCGTGGCACTGACCAGCGCGCTGCCATCGTTCAGTTCGGGTTTGAGCGGTCGCTGCCGCACACGCAACACGAACGCTTCGACCGCCAGCGCGGTGAGGCCGGACAACAGCAGGTTGAGCGCCACGCCCCAGCCTTGGAACCACAGCAACGCCAGCACGCCGGGCAGCGTCGCCAGCAACACGTGCGTCATTGCTGGCCGCAGCCGCTCGTCCACCGGCTCAGGAAGCGGCATGGGCGTCCACCTGGCGTTCGGCATCCTTCACCGCTTGCTCCAGCGCCTGCAACTGTTCATCCGATGCCGCTGCCGTGCGGGCTTTGCTGAGTTCGGCGCGGCGCATCGCCAGTTGGATCTTGGCCCGCTTCAGCTCGGCGTTTTGCGCCGGTGCCGAGGGCGCAGTGGCCGCCGGTGCGGCGTTTTCCAGTTGGCTCAGGGCCTGCTCGGCGGCTTCGAACTGGCGTTGCAGCACGATCAGTTGCGACTGCTGCTCGAAGGTCGGCGGATGGCCGAACGCTTTCAAGGATTTGTTCAATTGCGCCCGGCTCATGGCCAGGTCGATCTTGGCTTTTTTCAAGGCGGAATCGGCGGTGGCGGTTTTTTGCGCGCGTACGCGTTCCAATGCGGCTTGTACGGGGTCAAGCGACTGCTCCTTGGCTTGCGCCGCCCTTTGGGTACGGGCCAAGCGCTCCGCCTGGCGCTGTTCTTCTTCGCGGCGCAGGCGCGCATTGCGTTGTTCGAAGCGACGTCGGGCGTGGTTACGCTTGGCGGTTCGCGCCTGCTGCTCTTCGGCACTGAAGGCCAGGCCGCCGACAATCGGCAGCACGGTCGCCATTGGCAGAGGGTGCATCTCGATGCAATCGACCGGGCAGGGCGCCACGCAAAGGTCGCAGCCGGTGCACTCATCGATGAGAACGGTGTGCATCAGCTTGGCCGCGCCAACAATCGCGTCCACCGGACAGGCCTGGATGCACTTGGTACAGCCGATGCATTCGGCTTCGCGGATAAAGGCGATTTGCGCCGGGGCCGCGCCGCGGCTGGTGTCCAGTTCCAGCACCGGTATTTTCATCAGCTCGGCCAGGGCCGCGATGGTTTCGCGCCCACCGGGCGGGCATTTGTTGATAGGCTCGCCTTGGGCGATGCCTTCGGCGTAGGGCTTGCAGCCGGGGTGGCCGCACTTGCCGCATTGGGTCTGCGGCAGCAGGGCATCGATACGTTGAATCAGGCTCATGTTTTGACCAGCCCGCGCAATCCGAGAAAGGCCACCGCCATCAGTCCGGCGCTGATCAACTGAATCGGCAGGCCCCGAAAGGGCAGGGCAATAGCGTTATTGGAGGTGCGCTGGCGCAAATCGTCGAACAGGCCCAGCACCAGCCAGAACCCCAGCCCGGCACCCAGGCTCAGGGCCATCGCGTGGCCGAGGCCTCGGTCATCCTGGCTGTTGAGCAGCGTCCCGCCCAGTACGCCGGCATTGCCCAGCAACAGCGGCCACAGCCCATCGAATGGCAGGGTCGGCAGCCAGCGCGCCAGCAGGCGCAGCAAGGGGACGATCAGCAAGATGCTCAAGGACAGCCACGCCAACAGGCGCAGCGACACCAGGTTTGTCGGCGTCAAAAGCCCATGATCAATCAGGTAGCCCAGGGTGCCGACGACCAGCATCAAGCACGCCGTCGCCAGGCCCAGGGCGTGCACCTGCTTTCTGCCGTTGACTGCCAGCAGTGGATCGACGCCCAGCGGCCAGTGCAACACCAGGTTGTTGATCAGGGCAGCGCTAAACAGCGTGAGGAGGATTTCGGTCATGGGTGTGTTGGCGACGAGGGGCCTGTTACAAGATTAGGCATTATCCGGCACGCCGGGCGCGTGGGCCAGATATGAAAATCCCACAGCCACCTGCGCGGCGACTGTGGGATCGGTGCAGCGGGGGTCGTATTACTTGATCCGCTGGCCCGGCTTGGCGCCGCTGTCAGGGCTCAACAGGTAGATTTCCTCGCCGCCGGGGCCCGCCGCCATCACCATGCCTTCGGAGATGCCGAAGCGCATTTTGCGCGGCTTGAGGTTGGCGATCATCATCGTCAACCGACCTTCAAGCTTGGCCGGGTCCGGGTAGGCGCTCTTGATGCCGGAGAACACGTTGCGTTGCTCGTCGCCGATGTCCAGGGTCAGGCGCAACAGCTTGTCGGCCCCTTCGACGGCTTCGGCCTTGAGGATCAGCGCCACGCGCAGGTCAACGGCGGCGCAGGCATCGAAATCGATTTCCGGCGACAGCGGGTCCTTGGCCAGTTCGCCGTTGCCGGCAGGGGCGCCGGTGTCGGTCTGGCGGGCCGCCAGGTCTTCCTTGGAGGCGTCGATCATGGCTTGGACCTTGGCGGAATCGATACGGGTCATCAACGGCTTGAACTCGTTCAACTGATGGTTGCTCAGCAGGGTCTGGTGGTCGTTCCAGGTCAGCGGCGCAACGTTCAGGAACGCTTCGGCATCGGCGGCCAGCAGCGGCAGCACAGGCTTGAGGAAGATCACCAACTGGCGGAACAGGTTGATGCCCAGGGCGCAGATGGCCTGGACTTCGTCCTGCTTGCCTTCCTGCTTGGCCAGCGACCATGGGGCCTTGTCGGCGATCCAGGCGTTGGCGCGGTCGGCCAGGGCCATGACTTCGCGCATGGCGCGGGCAAAATCGCGGCTCTCGTAGGCTTCGGCGATGCTGGGCGCGGCCGCCAGGAAGGCGTCGGTCAGTTCTGGCGCGGCGTTGCCGGCGACCAGGACGCCGGCGTTGCCCTTGTGGATGAAGCCGGCGCAACGGCTGGCAATGTTGACGACCTTGCCCACCAGGTCGGAGTTGACCTTTTGCACGAAGTCTTCGAGGTTCAGGTCCAGGTCATCGACGCCACGGCCGAGCTTGGCGGCGTAGTAGTAGCGCAGGTATTCCGGCGACAAGTGGTCCAGGTAGGTCCGGGCCTTGATGAAGGTACCGCGGGACTTGGACATTTTCTGCCCGTTGACGGTCAGGTAGCCGTGGACATTGATGGCGGTCGGCTTGCGGAAACCGGCACCTTCGAGCATTGCTGGCCAGAACAGCGCATGGAAATTGACGATGTCCTTGCCGATGAAGTGATACACCTCGGCGGTGGAGTCCTTGCCCCAGAACGCGTCGAAGTCCAGCTCCGGCGTGCGGTCGCACAGGTTCTTGAAGCTCGCCATGTAGCCGATGGGCGCATCCAGCCACACGTAGAAATACTTGCCAGGCTCGCCGGGGATTTCGAAGCCGAAGTACGGTGCATCGCGGGAAATGTCCCACTCTTGCAGGCCGGAGTCGAGCCATTCGGCGAGCTTGTTGGCCACCGCGTCGTGCAACGTGCCACTGCGGGTCCAGGTTTGCAGCATCGCCTGGAAATCCGGCAGCTTGAAGAAGAAATGCTGGGAATCCCGGAGCACCGGGGTGGCGCCGGAAATCGCCGACTTCGGGTCTTTCAGGTCGGTCGGTGCGTAGGTGGCGCCGCACTTCTCGCAGTTGTCGCCGTACTGGTCTTCGGTGCCGCATTTCGGGCAGGTGCCCTTGATGAAGCGGTCGGCCAGGAACATGTTCTTTTCCGGGTCGAAATATTGGGTGACAGAACGGGTGGCGATATGCCCGGCGTCACGCAGCTTCAGATAGATCTGACTCGACAGCTCACGGTTTTCTTCGGCGTGAGTGGAGTGGAAGTTGTCGAAGTCCACCAGGAACTCGGCAAAGTCGGCGCTGTGTTCAGCCTGGACGTTGGCGATCAGCTGTTCCGGGGTGATGCCTTCCTTTTCCGCACGCAGCATGATGGCCGAACCGTGGGCGTCGTCGGCGCAGACATAGATGCACTGGTTGCCGCGATGTTTCTGGAAGCGCGTCCACATATCGGTCTGGATGTATTCCAGCATATGGCCGAGGTGAATCGAACCATTGGCATAGGGCAGGGCGCTGGTGACGAGGATCTTGCGTGGCTCGGACATGGGGCTCGGCTACTTGATGAAACGGAGGTCGGCCACTATAAAGCGCCGGCGGCTTTTTTTCACCCTTCGGGGCTGTTTCGGCGTGCTGCTTGGTTGTGTGGCGAGGGAGCTTGCTCCCGCTGGGTCGGGCCGACGCTTCGGGCGAAGCCGCCCCAAAGCTGTCAGCCGCAGGCATTCAGGCAAACCACGTCTGCCCCATTGCGACTGCTGCGCAGCCGCGCGGGAGCAAGCTCCCTCGCCACAATAGGTGTTCGCCTTGCTGTAATCGGGTCGCCACAAAAGCACGCGCGGCGTAGGATAGCGGCCTGTTTTCAAGTCTTGCTATCGGAGTTGCCCATGAGCGCCGTCAACCGCGCAGCGGTGGAAACCGTCCTTCGCCAGTACACCGACCCCTACCTGAACCAGGACCCGGTCAGCGCCGGATGCGTGCGCGCCATCGACATCCAGGGCGATCGCGTCAGCGTCCAGCTGGAAATCGGCTACGCCGCCGACCTGTTCAAGAGCGGCTGGGCGCAGATGCTGCAAATGGCGATCGAAGGCCTGGACGGCGTGACTGCCGCGACCGTCCAAGTCCCCAGCGTCATCGCTGCGCACAAGGCCCAGGCCCAGGTTCCGGGGTTGGCGAACGTCAAGAACGTGATCGCCGTGGCCTCGGGCAAGGGCGGCGTGGGCAAGTCCACCACCGCCGCCAACCTGGCCCTGGCCCTGGCCCGTGAAGGGGCGAAGGTCGGGATTCTCGACGCGGACATCTACGGTCCGAGCCAGGGCATCATGTTCGGGATCGCCGAGGGCACCCGGCCCCAGGTCAAGGATCAGAAGTGGTTCGTGCCGCTGCAGTCCCATGGCGTGGAAGTCATGTCCATGGCCTTCCTGACCGACGACAACACGCCGATGGTCTGGCGCGGGCCGATGGTGTCCGGTGCCTTGCTGCAACTGGTTACGCAAACCGCGTGGGGCGACCTGGATTACCTGGTGATCGACATGCCGCCGGGCACTGGCGATATCCAACTGACCCTGGCGCAGAAAGTCCCGGTGGCCGGTGCGGTGATCGTCACCACCCCCCAGGACCTGGCCCTGCTGGACGCGCGCAAGGGCGTGGAGATGTTCCGCAAGGTGAACATCCCGGTGCTGGGCGTGGTAGAGAACATGGCCGTGCACATCTGCTCCAACTGCGGCCATGCCGAGCACCTGTTCGGCGAAGGTGGCGGGGAAAAACTGGCGACCCAGTACGGCGTCGAATTGCTGGCTTCGCTGCCGCTGTCGATGGTGATCCGTGAACAGGCCGACGGCGGCAAACCGACGGTCATCGCCGAGCCGGACAGCCAGATCGCCATGGTCTATCAGGAACTGGCCCGCCACGTGGGCGCGCGGATCGTGTTGCAGGAAGCGGCATCGCCGGCGATGCCGAATATCACCGTCAGTGACGATTGAATAGGCCGTAATACAATCCATTGTGGGAGCGGGCTTGCTCGCGAATGCAGTGTGTCATTCAACGGATAAGTTGACTGATCCAGCGCATTCGCGAGCAAGCCCGCTCCCACATTGTGTTATGCGGTGGGTTTAGATCCGCATCCCGCCATCCATCTCCAGGATCCGACCGGTGTAGTAGTCGTTCTCAAAGATATAGGCGGCCGAATGGGCAATTTCCTCGGGTTTTCCCATGCGCTTGAGCGGGATCGCGGAGGTCATTCTTTCCAAGGCTTCGGGCTTCATACCCAGGGTCATCTCGGTTTCGATGAAACCCGGTGCAATGCCCGCCACACGGATGCCGTAGCGTGCCAGCTCCTTGGCCCAGGTCACGGTCGCTGCGGCCACACCGGCCTTGGCAGCCGAGTAGTTGGTCTGGCCGACATTGCCGGCGCGGGAGATCGACGAGATATTGATGATGGCGCCGCTGTTCTTCAGCTCGACCATTTTCGCCGCCACTTCACGGGTGCACAGGAACACACCGGTGAGGTTGACATCGATCACCGCCTGCCACTGGGCCAGGCTCATCTTGGTCATTTCGCCGTCCTTGACCTTGAGCAGCAGGCCGTCGCGCAGGATCCCGGCGTTGTTGATCAAGCCGTGGATCGCGCCGAAGTCCTCGGCCACCCGGGCGACCATGTCGATCACCTGATCTTCATTGGCGACGTTGCACAGGTAGGCACGGGCCTCGACGCCCTTGGCCGCGCAGGCGGCCACCGCCTGGTCGAGTTTTTCCTGGTTGAGGTCCACCAGGGCCAGCTTCGCGCCTTTACCCGCGAAATACTCTGCCATGGAGCGACCCAAGCCCTGGCAACCGCCGGTGATAATGATTACTTTGTCAGTGAGTTGCATTCTCATGTCCAGATGGGGCAGCGGTGGAGGGGACCCTCTGGGCAGCCTCTCGATTCGCGACGGTGTAGCCCGACTGCACACGAGAATCGTCCCCTAGGTGTATCGGAACATTACTCCAGTCGCCTGACCGTTTTCTAGACGGATTTTATAAAAGGAGTCATAAATTGAGCGTTGAAGCTGCCAAGCATGCCCGGGAACTGCTGCTCAAGGAATACCGTGGAATGCTCTCCACGCATTCCAAATCCATGCCCGGTTTTCCGTTCGGCTCCGTCGTGCCCTATTGCCTGGACGCAGAAGGCCGGCCGCTGATCCTGATCAGCCGCATTGCCCAGCACACGCACAACCTGCAAAAAGACCCCAAGTGTTCGATGCTGGTGGGCGAGCGCGGTGCCGAGGATGTGCAGGCCGTCGGGCGCCTGACTTACCTGGCAGAGGCCCGGAAGCTTGAAGACAGTGCCGCCATCGAGGCGGCCGCCGAGCGTTATTACCGCTATTTCCCTGACTCGCAGAACTACCACAAGGCCCACGATTTCGATTTCTGGGTACTCGACCCGGTGCGCCATCGCTACATCGGCGGCTTCGGCGCCATTCACTGGATCGACTCTCTCACCCTGGCCAATCCCTTCGCCGGCAAGGCCGAAGCCAGCATGATCGAGCACATGAACGCCGATCACGCCAAGGCCATTGCCCATTACGTGGAGCTGGCCGGCCTGCCGAAAAGCGAACCGGCGCAACTGGTGGGCATCGACAGCGAAGGCATGCACCTGCGTATCGGGCAGGGCTTGCACTGGCTGGCGTTTCCAACACCTTGCAACACGCCGACACAAGTACGCGAAGCCTTGGTTTACCTGGCTCACGCCGAGCAATGGCCAAAAAATGCCGAGGCCGACGCTTGAATTCACGAAAGGTCGACGTCATTTAGGTTTTCATAGCAAGGCATTCTTGCGTAGAGGAACCCTTTGATGCGCCCTTTTTTGTTGCTCTTTCTGCTGTTCCCGGTGTTGGAGCTGTTCGTATTCGTCAAGGTCAGCGGTGCGATCGGGTTTTTCCCGGCGCTGCTGCTGGTCATTCTCGGCTCGATGCTCGGCGTGTTCGTGCTGCGCATTGCCGGTCTCGCCACGGCGCTGCGTGCCCGTGAAAGCCTGAACCGTGGCGAGCTGCCCGCCCAGACCATGCTCGAAGGCCTGATGCTGGCCCTGGGCGGGGGCCTGTTGATCCTGCCAGGCTTCATCAGCGACGTGCTGGGCCTGGTCATGCTGTTGCCGTTCACCCGTCGGTTGCTGGCCAATAAGATGCGTCAGCGCGCCGAGGAGCAGGCGATGCGCCAACGGGCCTTCGCCGATGACCTCCAGCCCCGCGGCGGGCCGGCTCCGCGCGAGCCCGTGGGCCGTGAGCCCAACGTGATCGAAGGCGAATTCGAACACCGGGATTCCAAGTAAAACTTTCTCCACGGCGCCTTCGGGCGCCGTGTTCGTTTTGGCTGCGTAAGTAAAAAATTTTCTGCTTGCGCCCTTGTAATCCACTTGTACGCCCTTATGTAACGGTCACCGCAAGGTTTCCGGTGGCGACACCGGACAGACTTCCGCGGTTCGACTGACGAACCGCAACCGGCTCTGCCGGCTTTGTTAAACCCGCCGGGACTACACCGGCCGATGAAAACCAAAAATTAGGAGAGATCGACAATGAAGCTTCGTCCTCTGCATGACCGCGTCGTCATCCGTCGCAGCGAAGAAGAGAAGAAAACCGCTGGCGGTATCGTCCTGCCAGGTTCGGCTGCTGAAAAAGCCAACCACGGTGAAGTTCTCGCTGTAGGTCCAGGCAAGGCACTGGAAAACGGTGAAGTACGTGCGCTGGCCGTGAAAGTGGGTGACAAGGTTGTGTTCGGCCCTTACTCCGGCAGCAACACAGTGAAAGTCGACGGCGAAGACCTGCTGGTAATGAGCGAGAACGAAATCCTCGCTGTTCTCGAAGGCTGATTCCCCCGCCCATTTTCCCGTTACTACAAAGTATTTAAGGAATATCGATCATGGCTGCTAAAGAAGTTAAATTCGGCGATTCCGCCCGCAAGAAAATGCTCGCCGGTGTCAACGTCCTGGCTGACGCAGTAAAAGCGACCCTGGGCCCGAAAGGCCGTAACGTGATCATCGAGAAGAGCTTCGGCGCTCCGACCATCACCAAGGACGGCGTTTCCGTAGCCAAAGAAATCGAACTGAAAGACCGTTTCGAAAACATGGGCGCGCAACTGGTCAAGGACGTTGCCTCCCGTGCCAACGACGACGCCGGTGACGGCACCACCACCGCGACCGTACTGGCTCAGTCGATCGTCAACGAAGGCCTGAAAGCCGTCGCTGCCGGCATGAACCCGATGGACCTCAAGCGCGGCATCGACAAGGCGACCATCGCCATTGTCAAAGAGCTCAAAGCCCTGTCCAAGCCATGCGCTGACACCAAGGCGATCGCTCAGGTCGGCACCATCTCCGCCAACTCCGACAACTCCATCGGCGACATCATTGCCGAAGCCATGGAAAAAGTCGGCAAGGAAGGCGTGATCACCGTTGAAGAAGGCTCGGGCCTGGAAACCGAACTGTCGGTCGTAGAAGGCATGCAGTTCGACCGTGGCTACCTGTCCCCGTACTTCGTCAACAAGCCGGACACCATGACCGCCGAGCTCGACGGCCCGCTGATCCTGCTGGTGGACAAGAAGATCTCCAACATCCGCGAAATGCTGCCAGTGCTGGAAGCCGTTGCCAAAGCCGGCCGCCCACTGCTGATCGTGGCTGAAGACGTCGAAGGCGAAGCCCTGGCGACCCTGGTCGTGAACAACATGCGCGGTATCGTTAAAGTCGCAGCCGTCAAGGCGCCAGGCTTCGGCGATCGTCGCAAAGCCATGCTGCAGGACATCGCCGTACTGACCGGCGGTACCGTTATCTCCGAAGAGATCGGCCTGAGCCTGGAAAGCACCACCCTGGAGCACCTGGGTAACGCCAAGCGCGTGATCCTGTCCAAGGAAAACACCACCGTGATCGACGGTGCCGGCGTCGAGGCTGACATCCAGGCTCGCGTGACCCAGATCCGCGCCCAAGTGGCCGAGACTTCGTCCGACTACGACCGTGAAAAACTGCAAGAGCGTCTGGCCAAGCTGTCCGGCGGCGTTGCGGTCATCAAGGTTGGTGCCGGTTCCGAAGTTGAAATGAAAGAGAAGAAAGCCCGCGTTGAAGACGCCCTGCACGCGACCCGCGCAGCCGTCGAAGAAGGCGTGGTACCTGGCGGTGGCGTGGCACTGGTTCGCGCTCTGCAGGCTATCTCCGAGCTCAAAGGCGACAACGACGACCAGAACGTGGGCATCCAGTTGCTGCGTCGCGCTGTAGAAGCCCCGCTGCGCCAGATCGTTGCCAACTCCGGCGACGAGCCAAGCGTTGTGGTCGACAAGGTCAAGCAGGGTTCGGGTAACTACGGTTACAACGCTGCCACCGGCGAATACGGCGACATGATCGAAATGGGTATCCTGGACCCAGCCAAAGTGACTCGTTCGGCTCTGCAAGCGGCTTCGTCGATTGCCAGCCTGATGATCACCACCGAGGCGATGATCGCTGAAATCAAGGAAGACGCTCCAGCTGGCGGCGGTATGCCAGACATGGGCGGCATGGGTGGCATGGGCGGCATGATGTAAGCCAGCCTTACCCCTGTAGCGAAAAACCCCGCCTGCGAAAGCCGGCGGGGTTTTTTATTGCCTTGGATTCATGAAGCAACACCCCATTCCCCTGTGGGAGCGAGCTTGCTCGCGATAGCGGAGTATCAGTCGATGCTTGATTGACTGACCCCCCCCGCCATCGCGAGCAAGCTCGCTCCCACAGGGTAACTCGATGCTCAGGCGTTGGCGGGTTGGCTCAGCGCTACGCGATCAGCCATGGCAGCCGGTCGGTACAGGATGTAGTAGTAACACCCCAGGCAAATCAACCAACAGAACACCGCCGTCCACACGTTGTGGGAAAAGAAATGCGCCCCTTGCATCATCCGCCCCAGGGAGAACACCGTGCCCAGGGTGAAGGTGAGCACCAAGGCCTGGCGGGCCAGGCGCGGGCGGCGATCGCGCAGGACGAAGAACAGCGCAAACAACGTGAACCCGGGGGCGGCGTGACCGCCGGGCCAGCATCGACCGGGTTTGTCCGTGGCCGGGCGTGGGCTGAGCAGCTCACTGTAGGTCTCCTTGCCGCCGAACTCTTTCAGGCTCCAGGGGCATTGCACCGCCGTCACCGCTTTCATCGGCGTGACGAAGGACGTCGCCAGTGCCAGGGACAGCACCAGGCAGCCCAGTTCCCGCTTGAAGGGTTTGAGCCGGGTGATGAAAAACGTACCGATGAACCCCAGGACCGCCAGCAGGGAGAACGCGATCACTACCTCCTTGGCTCGATCGTGCAGGATATCCTCGAGGAAAAAACTGTGCCGACCGATAAACCCACCCGCCATCGGGTCGTAAAACTACTTGGCGAGGTCCATGTCCAGGGTGGTCAGTTCCAGCACCACCAGGATGGCTGCGACGACGGCAGGCAGGCCCAGGGCGACCCATAAATTCAACGGCCTGGATGCGGGGCGAATGGCGGTGGGAACCATGGCAGTACCTTTGGGAGTTTTCGTTTTCAGCGTGTCGCGCAGTCTGGTCCGTGTTGCGTTCGGGCGGTGTGAAGGTTGGGTGAAAAACTCGTCAATGACCGCTCAGTCTTGCTCTTGGGTGCACTTGATCTTTGTGGGAGCGAGCTCGCTCGCGATAGCGGTGGGTCAGCCCCATCAATATTGGATGTTCCGACGCTATCGCGAGCAAGCTCGCTCCCACAGGGAGGCGTGACAACCCTAGCCGTGAGCCACGCTTGGCCGTAAGCTGCGCGGGCCAAGCCAGCCGTTAACCGTGCACGCAGAGGTGCCCATGCGAATTCTATTGGTCGAAGACAACCGCGACATCCTGGCCAACCTGGCCGATTACCTGGGGCTCAAGGGCTACACCGTCGATTGTGCCCAGGACGGTTTGTCGGGGTTGCACCTGGCGGCGACCGAACACTACGACCTGATCGTGCTCGACATCATGCTGCCGGGCATCGATGGCTACACCTTGTGCAAGCGCCTGCGCGAGGACGCCCGGCGCGATACGCCGGGGATCATGCTCACTGCCCGGGATCAGTTGGACGATCGCCTGCAGGGCTTCAAGTCCGGCGCCGATGACTACCTGATCAAACCGTTCGCCTTGTCGGAACTGGCGGCGCGGATCGAAGCCGTCATGCGTCGCGCCCAGGGTGGTGGCCGGCGGGCCTTGCAGGTCGGCGACCTGAGCTACGACCTCGATACCCTTGAAGTGACGCGCGAAGGCAAGCTACTCAAGCTCAACCCCGTGGGCCTGAAACTCTTGGCAGTGCTTATGCAAAAAAGCCCCCACGTGTTGCGCCGCGAAATCCTCGAAGAAGCGTTGTGGGGCGACGATTGCCCAGACAGCGACAGCTTGCGCAGCCACGTCCATCAACTGCGCCAAGTGATCGACAAACCGTTCGAAAAACCGCTGCTGCACACCGTGCACGGCGTCGGCTATCGCCTGGCCGAGGGCCGCGATGGAGTTTAAGCAGAGCCTTGCCCCACGGATCATCATAGCGTTTGCGCTGATGAGCGCATTGGTAGCCGGCGCGTTCGCCATGGGCATCGTGGCGACGGTTCACTTGGTCGAAGAAAAGCTGATTTCCGCCGGGCTGGGTGGCGACCTGCAACGCCTGTTGCTGATGGACAGCGTCTCGGACTGGAACCATCGGCCGGAACCCGACCAACTGTTCTATTTCAGCGGCGGTCCAGGGGACTTCGAATTACCCAGGGACCTGCGCCATCTGGAGCGTGGTTTCCACGAAGTGTTTCGCGAGCAATTGTCCTATCACGCCATGGTCGAGATCGTGGATGGTCGGCACTACGTGTTGCTGCAAGACCAGAGCGATTTCGAGGAACGCGAGCGGGTGCTGTTTGCCGTGGTCCTGGTGGGTTTTGTGCTCAGCCTGGCGCTGGCGGTATTTTTGGGGTGGGTCCTGGCACGCCGGGTGATGGCACCAGTGGTTCGCCTGGCCCGGCAAGTGCGCCATCGCGACCAACTCCTCGGTCTCGCTCCGCCGCTGGCCCCGGATTATGCCGCCGATGAGGTGGGTGAGCTGGCCGTGGCGTTCGATGCCACACTGGGGCGCTTGCGCCAGGCCCTGACCCGCGAGCGCTTGTTTACCAGCGACGTCAGCCACGAATTGCGTACGCCGCTGATGGTTTTGGCGACGTCCTGTGAACTGCTGCTGGAAAACCCGGCGCTGGACCCGCGCGGTCGTACCCAGGTCGAGCGCATCAGCCGGGCCAGCGAAGAGATGCGCGAACTGGTGCAAACCTTCCTGATGCTCGCCAGGTCCGAACGCGAAGACAACGGCATGTCGCCTCGTCTGACCCTGGGGCAGGTGGCCGAGAACCTCCTCGGCGTATGGCGCGCGCCCATCGAATCCAAGGGCCTGACGCTGATCTTCGAACCCGGGCAAACCGTCGACACCCTGTATAACGCCACGTTCCTGACGGCGGTGATGGGCAACCTGCTGCGTAATGCCCTGCACTACACCGACCAGGGGTTCATCCGTCTTTCGCTGACCAGCACCGGATTCATGGTCGAGGACAGCGGTGTGGGTATTCCCGAGGAAAAACGCGAGGCGATGTTCGAGCCTTTCGTGCGTGGTAACGAAAAGCGCGGCGAAGGCCTGGGGCTGGGGTTATCCCTGGTGCAGCGCATTTGCGAGAACCGAGGCTGGACAGTCAGTCTCAGTACGATGGAACCCAACGGTTGCCATTTCGAAGTGGAATTGAATCCAAAGGGCTAAGCGACTGTGTTGAAAAGTCTTGTAAACATTGGAAGCTTTACCTGACTTTATTTTCACAAGGACATGACATCCCGATTCATAAGGTGGGGCCGATCAGTCATCGAGGCCCCGCCAATGTCCAAGCCCATCAAGTTGGCTTTTTCCGAAAAGTACAACGAGCAGCACGCCAGGGAATATTTTCATAAACATCGCACAGGTTTGAGTCGTCGTCTTTCCAATCAGCGAGACCAGCAATTGGCCCGGCGCGCTTTGACACTTGTCGGCGACCCCGGTCTCATCCTCGACTTGCCGTGCGGTGCCGGGCGTTTCTGGCCCTTGTTGGCGGAAAAACCGAACCGGATCATCATCGGCGCGGACAATTCCGAAGCCATGCTCAATACCGCATTGGACGCTCAACCGAGCGACGTCGTAAAACGGGTACGACCTTTGCACACTTCTGCGTTCGACATCGCCTTGCCTGATAACGCCGTCGATAGCATTTTTTGCATGCGCTTGCTGCACCACATCGGTGAACCCGCGCATCGATTGGCAATCCTGAAGGAATTCGAGCGTGTCAGCCGTGACAGCGTGATCGTTTCATTGTGGGTCGATGGCAATTTCAAGGCCTGGAAACGCAAGCGCCTGGAACGCACCCGTGGGCAGAAAGACTACCAGAATCGATTTGTGTTACCGACGGATACAGCAGAGAAGGAGTTTCGGCAGGCTGGGTTTCGCATTCAGGAACGGCTGGATTTCCTACCGCTTTATGCCATGTGGCGAGTCTATGTATTACGCAAGGGGTAACAGCATGGTTGTGCAGGCCGTAGAGACACCTGGCATTTCCCGCAGCAGCTTCGAACACTTCTGGAACCAGCAAGGCGAGTGGGTGGAAGAACCCAATGTGCGGCGTGGTGGTGAAAGCGGCGTGCAGCGGATCAGCAGCAACGATGGCGAGCTGTTGTATGCCAAGCGTCAAATCGGCCATATTTATCGCAGTTGGTTGTACCCGCTCGGTCGTCCGACCGTGCTGCGAGAGCAGGACGCGTTGCTGGCCTTGAGCCGCCTGGATGTCCGTGTGCCCGAGCTGATTTTTTGCGGCGCCCAGCGCGACCCGGCCTGCAAGTGGCGGGCGCTGCTGGTGACCCATGCCTTGGAAGGTTTCGAGCAGATCATGCACTGGTACGCCGGAGGCGGACGTGAGCGCCATGGCGAAGCGGTGCATGACCAGATCCTCCAGGGCCTGGCTGAGAACCTGGCCCGTATGCACAAGGGCCGCTGGCAACATGGCTGCCTCTACATCAAGCATGTCTTTGTACGTGTGACAGGCGAGGGCGAAGCGGCGAAGGCTGAAGTCGCCCTGCTGGATCTGGAAAAATCTCGCCAGCGCCTGACCGCCCGGCAGGCGGCCTTCCATGACCTGAGGCAACTGCGGCGCCATTCGTCGTTCAGCGATGCTGACTGGAAAAAAGTCGTCTATTTTTATGAGGCGGCGTTTGGCAGCGCTATCAAAGGTTTATGGCAATGAAACTCGAAATTGCTAGAGGTTTGTTTTTAGTAGGAGCCTTGGGAGTTGCATCGATGGCGGTGGCGGTATGGGAACAGCCACGCTCGCAGGTCCTCAGCGTTTCGAATGCTGGTACACATTGTCCTTTGCCACGGGTGGCAAAGGCCAGCGAGGCGATCCAACCGGACAATGACCTGCTGCTGTTCATGTTCAGCCTGTCCCAAGGGATGAGGCCGCAGAGTTGAAAGCCCCGAAACCAGGATAAAGGCCTCCCTTGTGTGAGGCCTTTATTTTTTTGTTTTTCCAATGCCACCACAAACCTTCAGCCAAACACACAACCCGTGGCGAGGGAGCTTGCTCCCGCTGGACCGCGAAGCGGTCCCCATCGGTTTTCATGACCAGGCAGGCGTTCGTGCATGACGACTGCTTCGCAGCCGAGCGGGAGCAAGCTCCCTCGCCACAAAAACATCCCGTATCCGCGTGAGTTTGCTTGAACAGTCCTCAGGCTTTGTCTGGCTTGGCCAGCAGCGTGTAGATGCAAGGCAAGACGAACAGCGTGAACAAGGTCCCAATCGACATGCCGGTGGCGATTACCATGCCGATGTCGAAGCGGCTTACTGCCCCGGCGCCTGTGGCGAAAATGAGCGGTACCATGCCGAACACCATCGCCGCAGTGGTCATTAGCACCGGCCGCAGGCGAATCGACGCGGCTTGTTCTATGGCTTCTCGCGGCGTCAGATGTTGTTCCCTGCGCAGTTGGTTGGCGAACTCGACGATCAGGATCCCGTGTTTGCTGATTAGCCCGATCAGCGTCACCAGGCCTACCTGGGTGTAGATATTCATGCTCGACCAACCGAGGAACAGCGGAATCAGGGCACCGCAAATGGACAACGGTACAGTCACCAGGATCACCAGTGGGTCGCGGAAGCTTTCGAACTGCGCGGCCAACACCAGGAAGATAATCGCCAGGGCCAGGGCAAAGGTTACCCACAACGCGCTGCCTTCCTGTACGAATTGGCGCGAAGCCCCTGCGTAATCAAAGGCGAACCCCACCGGCGCTTCTTCTCGGGCGATCTGGCGGATGGTCTCGATGGCCTCGCCCATGCTCACGATGGGGAAGCCTGAAATCGTCACCGCATTGAGCTGCTGGAACTGGTTCAGCTGTCGCGGTCGCGCCCGGTCGCTGACCTTGAGCAGGGTCGACAGCGGTAGCGAGTCAGCCTGGGCATTTTTCACGTAATAGCTGTTCAACCAGTCCGGGTTGTCCCGGAACGGCCGTTCGACTTGGGCAATGACTTTGTAGCTGCGGCCCTCGAGGGTGAAGCGGTTGATCTCGGATTCGCCCAGCAGTGTCGCCAAGGTGCCGCCCAAGTCCTCCATGGATACGCCCTTCTGGGCAGCCTTGGCGCGATCGATATCCACCACGACTTCTGGCTTGTCGAACGCCAGGTCAATGTCCATGAAAGCGAACTTGCCGGATTCCAATGCGCGCTTTTTGACCCGGTCGGCAACCTCCAGCAACGTTGCATAGTCTTTCGGGGAGTTGATGACGAACGCGAACGGCAAGCCTTCGCCAGTGCCCGGCAGCGAGGGCAGGTTGAAACCGAAGATCTGCAGGCCAGGCACGCTTTCCAGCCTGGCCTGGACCTCTGGCAGGATTTCCATCTGGGTGCGGCTGCGTTCGTTCCAAGGCTTGAGCAGGAAGCCGCCGATGCCCGACTGCACACCGTCATAACCATTGATCTGGAACGAGGAGTAATACTCCGGGAACTCCTTGAAGAGGGTGATGAAGTGATCGGTATACGTGTTCAGGTAGTCGAGGTTGGTGGGCTGCGGGGCGTTGGCCATCATGAAGATAATGCCCTGGTCCTCGTCGGGGGCCAGTTCGGACTTGCTGAACATGACCAGCACCGGGATCAGCAACAGCACGATCGCCGCGAACACCAGCACCACCGGCCGGGTATTGAGCGTGCCATGGAGCATGCGCTGGTAACGGCTCTTCAAGCGTTCGAAAACCATGTCCAGCCGATGGGCGAGCCCCGAGGGGTTCTCGTCGTGGCGCAGGAGCAGGGCGCACATCATCGGCGACAGGGTCAGGGCGACGATCCCGGAGATCACCACCGCCCCGGCCAGGGTCAAGGCAAATTCCTTGAACAAGGCGCCCGTCAGGCCCTCGAGCAGGCCGATCGGTGCATACACCGCCGCCAGGGTGATGGTCATCGAGACCACCGGCATGGCGATTTCCCGGGCACCTTCTATCGCAGCGTCGAACGGGGTCTTGCCTTCCTCGATGTGCCGGTGGATGTTCTCCACCACCACGATGGCATCGTCCACCACCAGGCCGATGGCGAGTACCATGGCCAGCAGCGTCAGAAGGTTCATCGAATAGCCCATCAACTGCATGAAGAACATCACGCCGATCATCGATAAGGGGATGGTTACCACCGGGATGACCACCGAGCGCAAGGCGCCGAGGAACAGGAACACCACGACGATGACGATCAGTACTGCCTCGAACAGGGTTTTCACCACCTCGTCGATGGACGCCTGGATGAACAGGGTGGCGTCGTAGGCGATCTCGGCCTTGAGATTGGTCGGGAGCTGGGCCTCCATCTCCGGCATGATCTTGCGCACTTCCTTGATCACATCCAGCGGGTTCGCACCCGGCGTGGCCTTGATCCCGATGTACACCGAGGGCGTGCCGCCAAAGGAACTGATGCTGTCGTAGTTCTCTGCGCCCATTTCCACACGGGCGACGTCCCGCAACAATACGCGGCTGTCGCCCTCGGTCTTGAGCGGGATCGCGGCGAAGTCCTCGGCGGACTTGAGTTCGGTGTTGGCGTTGATGCTGGTGACGACGTATTCGCCTTTCACTTCACCGGCGGCGGAGAGGAAGTTGTGCTGGCGCACGGCATTGGTCACGTCGGCGGCGGTCAAGCCGAAGCCTGCGAGCTTGATCGGGTCCAGCCACAGGCGCATGGCGAAGACCTGGTTGCCGAGGATCTCCGCCTCGGCCATGCCGGGCAGTGTCGCCAGCTTGGGCTGGATCACCCGGGACAGGTAGTCGGTGATCTGCGGGTTGTTCAGTTCCTTGCTGAAAAAGCTGATGTACATCAGTGCCGAGGCATCGGCGGCCTCGCGGCTAAGGACCGGGTCCTCGGCGTCCTGGGGCAGTTGGTTCTTGACCTCGTTGGCCTTGGCCAGCAGTTCGGTGAAGAGCCGGTCGCTGTTGGAACCGATGCGGGCATAGACCGAGATCACCGAGAAATTCTGGCGACTGACCGAGGTCATGTAGTCGATGCCCTCGGCACTGGCCAGGCTCTGTTGCATCGGTTGGGTGATGTAGCCCTGGATGGTCTCGGCGTTGGCCCCGGGGTAGGCGGTGGTCACCGTGATCAGGGCGTTTTCCATTTGTGGATACTGACGCAGGGGCAGCTTGCTCCAGGCCTGGAAGCCCAGCAGCACGATCAACAGGCTGACCACGGTGGCAAGCACCGGGCGGCGGATGAACGGATCGGTAAAAGCCATGGGGGTTCCTTGATCAGTCCGCGCGCGGCGGGCTGTTCTGTTCGGTCAGGGTCTTGTCGTCGCTGATGGCGATCGGCGTACCGTTATCGAGCTTGAGCTGGCCGGCGATCACGACTTGTTCGCCGCTCTGCACGCCTTTGGACACCAGTACCTGCCCGTCGCGTCGCTCACCGGTTTCAACGAAACGCCGTTCGGCGATCAGGACCGGCTGGCCCTTGTCGTCTTTCTCGACAGTGCCGTCGGCGGCTTTCTTTTGCGTCACCACGTACATGGAATTGCCGTAGAGGGTGTAGGTCACGGCGCTTTCCGGCACGACGATCCCGGCGGCGACGTCCGGCAGGATCACCTGCAGGTTGGCGAACATGCCGGGCAGCAATTTGCCGTCGGGGTTGGCCAGGGTGGCGCGCACCAGGACGTTGCGGGTGCTGTCCTCGACCTTGGGGTTGATCGCGCTGATGGTGCCGACGAAGGTCTGCCCGGGGTAGGCCGAGACGCTGACATTGACCGGCTGTGCCACGGCGAGCCGGGGCACGTTTTGCTCAGGGACGTAGAAGTCCACGTACAGGCTGCTGAGGTCCTGCAGGGTGGCGATCACCGTGCCACTGGCCAGGTAGTCGCCGACATCCACCTGGCGAATGCCGATGGTGCCGCTGAACGGCGCCAGGATGTGTTTCTTGGCCAGCGAAGCCTTGAGCTGGTTGACCGTGGCCTGGTTCTTCTTCAGTTGCGCCGAGAGCCGGTCGAATTCGCCCTTGGAGATCGCCTGGCTGCCCACCAACTGTCGGCCACGACCAAAATCCAGTTGCGACAGGCCAAGATCGGCCTCGGCGGTTTCCAGCAGGGCGCTTTCGACTTCGCTGTCCAGTTGCAGGAGCGTCTGGCCGGCCTTGACCTTTTGCCCGGACTGGAATTGCACCTTCTGCACGGTCCCGGCGATTTCCAGGCTCAGGGCCACGCCTTGCAGCGCCTTGAGACTGCCAACGGTGGGTAGGCGGGCCTGCCAGGGTTGCTGGGCCGCTGGGGCCACTGCGACACTGACCGGTGGTTTGGGGGCAGAAAACGTCTGGATCTGCTGGTAAACGGAGAAGGCCTTGTAGCCGGCGAGCAACAGCACCACCAGCAGCACACCACCCAACATGATCAGCATGCGGCGTCGCAGCATGTTCCACTTCCTTGGAAAGAGCCGAGAGAAAATACAGATAGGCCGGCACATTACTCTGAGTGTGCGGGCTATTCCAGATGCTGGCGGGACGGTGGAGCGTGGGACTTTTCCGAAAAACCGAGGCGCTCGGCGCCGATCGGCTTCGCTCCCCGGCGTCAGACCAGATGCAAATGGTTGTCCCAGAGCCCCGCCGGCAGATCCAGTGGTTTTGCAACCAGTTGTGTCTGCCGACAATCGTAATAGCGACAACGGCCTTGGCCCGACGTCACGACAAAACCGTCGGCCACCGCGCCCACGCCAGCACAGTCCGGCAGGGGCGCATCCAGGCGGACTTTGCCGCTGTCCAGGTCCCAGATGAAAAAGCGGTTGCCGCGGGGGGCGGTCAGGGCCACCAGGCGCAAGTCGCTGTGTACGGCAACGCTGGCGGTGTAGTGCCCCATGGCCTGCAATTGCTCTGCGGGGACCGGGAATGCCTGGAACGGTTGTCCTGGCCGTTTGATCGCCACCAGTTCCGACGATTCGTGGGCTGCGCCCATGAACTGCTGGCCGGAGACGATGGTGCCGGCGCTGGCGATGCCCAGGTGGCGCACGCTGTTCATCGATTGGGCGAGGGTTTCCTTGCTCAGCAGGGTGCCATCGCGTTGCATCAGCACCAGGCTCGGCTCCATGGCGTCGAGGTTCATTTCGCCCCGGCTTTCGGCCTCGGTGCGAATGCCGCCGTTGGCGACCACCAGCGTCTCGCCATCGGGCATCCACGACACCTGGTGAGGACCGATGCCATGGGTGGGAATCTCGCCGCTGTGCACCAGTCGCTCGCCGTCGAAACGGTACACGCCCAACAGGCCGCGTCCCGGATCGGTGGTGTCGTTCTCGGTGGCATACAGCCATTCGCCGCTTTTATGGATGACCGCGTGGCCGTAGAAGTGCCGGTTCGGCAACGAGGCGATGGTTTGCAGCAGCGCCCCGTCGCGCAGGTCGATCAGGTAGCTTTCGGTGCCCGGGCGACGGGCGACGAACAGCGCAATCGGCTGCGTCGGATGGTTGATGATGTCATGGCAGCGCTGGCCGACCTGGGTGGCAAACACCCGCGTGCCGTCCAGTCGATAGCCGACGGCATAGTGCTTGCCGTCGCCATCGTCCCGTGCCGAAAGCAAGAGTGGGTGCTTGTCCTTTTGCTTGAACAGCGTCCAGCCGCCCAGGGTGACGGCGCCGAGCAGCAAGCTGCCCAGTGCCAGGACCTGACGTCGAAACATGATCAGTCACCGTCGTTGGCATTGAAGCCCAGTTGAATGCCCAGCGCCTTGGCCAGTTCGCCTTCATGCAGGCGATGGACGACGTTGAGGCTGTCGTACAAATCGTTGAGTTGCTGGCGCCCGGCATCGTCGCCGAGCATTTCGGTCAGCGAGCGCTGGCTGCTGGCGAACAGTTTCAACGAGGCATCGTAGGCGGCGTCGATCTTGTCCGCCAATGGCTTCTGGTCGCTTGGCAGCAGGCCGCGCAGGCCCTTGTTGTCCACGCCGACCCAGACGGTCCTGGCCGCGCCCAGGCTGGCTTCCAACCCTTGCAGCGACGACTGGCTGCGCCAGGCATCGGCCTGGAATGGCTGAGGTACGCCTTTGCTCTGGCGGCCCATTGGCGTGCCGAGTTTTTTCTTCAAAGTATCCAGGGCAGTGACCTGCACACGGAGCAGGTCGGCGATGGCCTCGTGGGAATCGGCGTAGCGCTGGTTGGGAAACTTGCTCATCTGGGCGAGCATGCCGTCGTTGCTGTTCCAGCCCGACAGGATCTCTTCGGCCAGCTGTTTCTGGCGTTCGCCAATGGCGATGAGCAGCGGGCAGTACTTGGCTTTCTGTGCGCTGTCGGCCATGTCGATTTTCGCGTCGAACAGCAGGTATTCGTAGGCCGACAGCCCTTGCACGACCACGCTGGACTTGGCCAGGCCGGCGGCGTCGATCTGTGGCTGGCTGTTGACCAATTGCTCGACCTGACGACCCACCAGGTTTTTCTTGTCCGGCCAGAATTGCACCTGCCAGGCGCGGTTGCCCTCGGCCAGCGGCCCGATCAGCAGCGGTTGCAACTCGGCCCAGGCTTTTTGCGCCTTGAGGAAGTCGGCGCGGGCGGTCTCCAGGTTTTCTTTACCTTGGCAGAACGCCAGGGCGCTGGTCGCCAGTTGCCGGTCGGCCTCGACCCAGCGGCTGTAGGTCGGCAGGATCACTTGCTTGGCGATGGCGGCCGAAGTGACGGCTTGCGGATCCTGGGGCGAGCAGGCGCCGAGGGCGAGGGCGGCGAGGCTGGTGAACAACAATTTGGGACGGAACATGTCAGGCTCCCATTTCTGGAAAAGGCATTTAAAGGGAATTCAGAAAGGCCAGCAACGCAGCGCGCTGCTCGGCATCGAACGCTAAAACCTGTCGCTGCGCCGCTTGTGCTTCGCCGCCATGCCACAGCACGGCTTCGAGCAGGTTGCGGGCACGGCCGTCATGCAGGAACTGGGTGTGGCCGTTGACGGTTTCGGTCAGGCCGATGCCCCACAGCGGCGGGGTTCGCCAGTCGCGGCCACTGGCCTTGAATTCGCTGCGGTTGTCGGCCAGGCCTTCGCCCATGTCGTGCAGCAGCAGGTCGGTGTAGGGGCGGATGACTTGGTTCGCCAGTTCCGGCTCGGCGGCGTTGGCGGCGGTGGTGTATTTCGGTGTGTGGCAGGACTGGCAACCGGCCTGGAAAAATAGATTCTTGCCTGCCAGCACTTGGGGGGAATTCACGTCGCGACGGGCCGGCACCGCGAGGTTGCGGCGGTAGAACAGCACCAGGCGCAGGATGTGGTCGCTGACTTCCGGTTCGCCGTCCGGGCTATTGCCGCTGGGCGCACGCTTGCAGTCGACTTGGGTCTCGGTGCAGTCGTCGAACGGCCGCAGGCTGGTTGTCAGGCCCATGTCGCCGGAAAAAGCGTGGACGTTCTGTTGGTTGAGGTTGGGCTGTCCGGCTTTCCAGCCGAAACGTCCCAGCACGGTCTTCTGCTGCACATCGTCCCATACCTGGTTGGGGCGACCGGCGATGCCATCGTTCTCCCGCGCCTGGGCTTCGGCGTTCGCCAGCAGCGCCTCGTCGGGGATGGCTTCCAGCAGGCCCAGGCCGATCATCGGCGGTGCCACGCGGGCCGAAAAACGCGTGTCGGGGTGCATCGGGCCATATCCCAACTGAGTGATCTGCAGGATTGGCTTGCGCAATTCGACGACGGTGCCGTCCTTGAAACGCACCGGGACCGGGGTGTAATCGACCCGCCCCTTGCCTTCGGGGGCGACGCCGGGCACTGACATGTCCTGCAACTGCCCACCATAGACCGGCTCTGGCACTACGCCCAGTTGCTCAATGACCTTGGCGTAGGCGGGTGCGTCGGGAATCGACAGGCGCACCAGCATCGACACCGCGCTGGTCGCATCCGGCGCCGGCGGATGGCCGCGACCGTCCTTGACGTGGCAGTTCTGGCAGGCGTTGGTGTTGAACAAGGGCCCGAGGCCGTCCCGGGCGGTGGTGGTCGAGGGGGCGATCACCCAGGGGCTGCGGAAGAAACTGTTGCCGAGACTGAAATCCTCGCGCCGCGAGGGTGGCAGGTTGGCCGAGGGCAGGGAAAAGGCGTTCTGATCACTCTTGCGGACCGTCGCGGCGCCACCGGAACGGGCTTCACCCGGTTCGGCCTGGGTAAAACGCGGGGCATCATCGCAGGCACTCAGGCCCAGGGCCATGAACAGTGCACATAAACGAAGAGGCAACGACAGCATCGGGCGTCCCGGGGATGAGTGAAAACGAGGGCGCAAAGTCTAACAGGGCGGGGCTGTTTGAATAAGAGGAATTATCGTTTGGTTTGAGGGGGCGCGCTTGCCGTTGGGTTTGGCCACGCCGCTCAACTCGCCTTGTTTGATTTCCCGTGGCGAGTGAGCTTGCTCCCGCTGGGCTACGAAGTAGCCCCAAGATTTTACGGTTGCTGCGCATCCGAGCGGGAGCAAGCTCCCTCGCCACAGGGGGTATTTGCAATGCTTACGGCTGGACGACAGCCCCCGGCACCAACGGCAGCTCCAGTGTCGCAATGAAACCACCTTCGGGATGATTGCCCAGCACCAGCGCACCGCCATGGCGTTCAGCGGCACGGCGTGCGATGGCCAGGCCCAGGCCATGGCCGGCGGCGGTCTGGCCGGGGGCGCGGTAGATCGGCTCGGCCAATTGCCCGAGGTGTTCGGCCTCAACGCCGGGCCCGTGGTCACGTACGCTGACCAGGATCCGTTCGCCTTGGCGCCGCGCGTGCATCTCGATCGATTGCCCGGCCGGATTGAAGCGCTGGGCGTTGCGCAGCAGGTGGTCCACTGCTCGCTCGATCATGGTCGGCCAACCCTTGAGAGTCAGGTCCGCCTCGGCTTCAAGCTGCACGGTTTGCTCCGGTGAAGCCAGCTGCGCATCTTTTTGCAGGGTGACCAGCAGCGCGTTGAGGTCGACTTCTTCGGCGCTGGCGTTGTCGGCATCGACCCGGGCGAGGACCAGGATTTCGCTGATCAGCGCCTCCAGGCGATCGCATTCACGGGTCAGGCGCGGCCAGAGCTTTTCACGCTCCTCGGGGCTGGCCCGTTCCGCCAATGCCAGGGCAATGCGCAGCCGGGCCAGGGGCGAGCGCAGTTCGTGGGACACGTCCCGCAGCAGTTGCCGCTGGCTGGCGATCAGGCTTTGTAAACGCGCGCCCATGCGGTTGAAGTCGGTGGCCAATACGCCGAACTCGTCCCGCCGGGTGGCCAGTTTGGCGAGGCTGTTCTGCTGGTAGGTGGCTTGGCCCAGGTCATGCACCGCACCGCGCAGTCGACTCAGCGGACGAGTGATGGAGAGCGTCACCAACAAGCTGATCAGAGTTAGCACCACCAACGCGATCCCCAGGGCACTGAGGGGCCAGAGCAGACTGCCGCGGTGCCAGGCGTCCAGTTCGGGATGGGGGATGGGGTAGATGAATAGGTAGGTGTCGCCGCTTTTGGCGCTGGTGAACTCGTCGGTGAGCCGGCGCCAGGGCAGGCGGCGGTCGTCGTTGTTCTGCCGAGCCTCGAAGGCGGCGGCGCGATGGGGAAAAGTGCCACGCACCACCGGGTCGCCGCTTTCGTTGAACACCTGGACGTCAATGTGATACTGGCGCTTGCGCTGTTTCAGGATTTCTTGGGCGGCGTCCTCGCCTTGGGTTTCGTAGGTCTGCGTCCACTCTTCGGGCAGGGTATTGAGCCCCGGGTGGCGGCTGAGGATCCAGGCGTCCTGGTTCAGCATGTGGCCCATCAGGATCGAAAGGCCTGCAACCAGAGTGATGGCCAGCCAGAAACTGGCCAGGATGCGCCAGAACAATGAACGCACGATAAATCCTCGAAAACAAAGAAAGCCCAACGGTGGTTGACCGTTGGGCTGGGGAGCTTCAGTGCATTATTGCGCTTTTTGCGGCTGTTGCGCTTTCCAGGCCTTGAATTCGGCCCACTCGGCGCGACGCTCGGCCTGTTTCTTCTGGATCGCGTCGAATTCTTTTTGCTGCGCAGGCTTCAACAATCCACGAATCTGGGCGTCGACCTTCTGGTGCCGGGCTTGCATTTCGTCCTGCATGGCTTTCTGGTCGGCTGGGGAGAGCTTGGCCAGGTACTTGTCGACCAGCTCCCGTTGTTCGTGGCGCTGTTCGCCCATGATCTGGCGAATCTGCTGGCGTTGCTCGCGGCTCAGGTCCAGTTGGCTGTACGGGCCTTTGTCGTGCATCTGGCCGCCGTGACGTGGGCCGTCCATCGGCCCCATCGGGCCCGGGCCTTCGGGCATGGCCATGGCCACGGTCGGCAGGGCGGCAGCGAACAGCAGAGCGATAAGGGTCTTGCGCATGGTGTGTCTCCTTGTCTCATTCCCGGTGAGTTCCGGATGTGTGCAGATTACGGAGATCAAGGTCAGCGGCGGTCAGGGGTGGGTAAAGCTTGGGTAAAGACGGTTTGGTGCGAACCTGACAAATTTGCAGGGTCGAACACAAGACCCTGGGGTGTGGCCGCTTTTGCGGTTGCTGCGCAACCGAGCGGGAGCAAGCTCCCTCGCCACAAAAGTCTCCAGAGGCTGTGATAGCCGCCGCCACCTCTGGCTGTAATCGCAGCGACAACCTCTAGAGGCTGTAGTAGTAACCGCGGCTACGCAGCGCCACGATGCGCGGGCGGCCGTCGGGGTGGGGGCCGATTTTCTTGCGCAGGTTGCTCACGTGCATGTCGAGGCTGCGGTCGTACAGGGTCAGCTTGCGGCCCAGGGCGATCTGCGCCAGTTCCTGCTTGTCCAGCGGCTCGCCCGGCTGCTTGAGCAGCGCTTCGAGCAGGCGGCTTTCGGACACGGTGAGGGTTTGTTCCTGTTCGTCGATGCTGACCACGCCACGCACCGGGCTGAAGGTCAGGTCACCCAGTTCGATCTGGCTGGACACGGCCGTCGGATGGCTGCGGCGCAGCACGGCGCGCAGGCGGGCGGTCAGTTCCCGTGGGTCGCAGGGCTTGGCCAGATAGTCGTCGGCCCCCAGTTCCAGGCCCAGGATACGGTCCAGCGGTTCACCCCGGGCCGACAGCATCAGCACTGGCAGCTCCGCGTGATCGCTGCGCAATTGCTTGAGCAGTTCCAGGCCACTGCCGTCGGGCAGCATCACGTCCAGGACCACGGCAGCCGGGGCGGTTTCGGCCAAGGCCTTGCGGGCACTCTGGCCATCGTGACAGGCGCGGACCTGAAACCCTTCCTGGCTCAGCCAACTTACGAGGAGCTCACACAGCTCCTGGTCATCATCTATCAGTAACAGCTCGCTCATGACTCACTCAATTTAGCCATTGCCGACGTTGTCTACGTCCACCGCTGGCAAAGATACCGCAGAGCAAGGCCAATAGCGCTACCCCGGCACCAATGACGAACCACTGCTGTTGATCGGTCAACAGGCGCGGCAGGGGGCTGGCCTGGGCTTCCTTGAGTTGCAGTTTCAGGCGCTGGTTCTCCTGGCGCAGCCGGCCCACCAGCGCGCTTTCCCGTTCGCCGTTGGTGTTTTGGAGTTGCTGGGTGAGTGCTTCACGCATGCGCTCGCTGTCTTTCAAGCGTTGCTGCAATTCGGCGATCTGGCCGCCAGCGCTCAGGGACAAGGGCGCCGAATGACTGCCCTCGGTGCTTTCCTCGCCATGGGCAGGCGCCCCGATCGCCAACGAGACCAACAACAGGCACAACGGACCTTTGCGCATTGCAACTCCTGAATTCCAATCGAGATTAGACAGGTTGTCGGCAGGCGAACGAGAAAGATGAGCAACAGGGCAATGAGCCGCGCAGGCTCATTGCCCTGGGATTTACGGCAGGACTTGCTTGAACGGCTTGACCACGACCTCGGCGTAGACGCCGGCCTCCACGAACGGATCGGCCTTGGCCCAGGCTTGCGCGGCGGCCAGGGAGTCGAATTCGGCCACGATCAGGCTGCCGGTGAAACCCGCGGCGCCCGGGTCATTGCTGTCCACCGCCGGGTGCGGGCCGGCCAGCACGATGCGACCTTCGGCCTTGAGCTGTTGCAGTCGCTCCAGGTGGGCTGGGCGCACGGCCAGGCGTTTTTCCAGGGAGTCGGCGACGTCGGTGGCAATGATTGCGTAGAGCATGTCAGTCCTCGGTTTTGGGCGTGGTGGGGTCGGCTTCGTGCAGGTGACGGGACAGGTAGATGCCCTGGCCAATCAGGAACAGCAGCGTCATGCCCAGGCTGCCGAAGACCTTGAAGTCGACCCAGTACTCCTGGAACGTGAACGCAACGAACAGGTTGGCGGCGCCGCAGAACAGGAAAAACACGATCCAGGCGATGTTCAACCGGGTCCAGATCAGGTCTGGCAGGTTGATGGCATGGCCCATGATGCGCTTGATCAGCAGGCGGTCACCGATGAAATGGCTGCCAATGAACGCGAGGGCGAACAGCCAGTTGACCACCGGGGCCTTCCATTTGAGGAAGGTTTCGCTGTGGAACGCCAGGGTCAGGCTGCCGAACACCAGGCAGGCGATCAGGGTCAGCCACTGGCTCTTCTCCAGCTTGCGCTGGGACACGAACAGCGCGCCGTAGACCACCAGGGAACTGATGATCAGGACTGCGGTGGCGCTGTAGATACCGCCTACAGTCAAGGAGTGACCGGCGAAGTCGACGGTGCGGGGATCAAGTTTGTAGACGATGAAGAACAGCAGGAGCGGGATGAAATCGATGAATTGTTTCACAGTGGCAGCCAGAAGCAGGATGTGGCGGCATAATAACAAACATCCTTGGCCGCGATAGGGCCAGCTGATTTGAGGTAACAAACTCTCGTGAATGTTGATTTGCACTGCCATAGCACGGCCTCCGATGGTGCCCTGGCGCCTGCGGTTCTGGTGGCGCGGGCGTTCGAGCACGGCGTGCGAGTCCTGGCCCTGACCGATCACGACACCCTCGAAGGCCTCGACGAGGCCCGCGGCGCCGCCACGGCGCTGGGCATGCAGCTGGTCAACGGGGTGGAGTTGTCCTGTACCTGGGGCGGGGCGACCATCCATGTGCTGGGCTACGGTTTCGATGTGAATGCGCCGGCGCTGGTCCAGGCCATCGCACAACTGCACGACGGGCGCTGGCTGCGGTCCGAAGAGATCAGCCGCAAGCTGGCCCTCAAGGGCATGCCTGGTGCGCTGGACGGCGCCCGACAGATCCAGCAGGAACTGGGCGACAGCGGCAACGCACCGGCCCGGCCACACTTTGCCGACTGGATGGTGCGCGAAGGGTTCGTCAAGGACCGCGCCGAAGCGTTCCGCAAATGGTTGGGGGCCGGCAAGCTGGGGGACGTCAAGCAGCATTGGCCGACCCTGGAAGACACCGTCCAGACCCTGCGGGCAGCGGGTGCCTGGGTCAGCCTGGCGCATCCATGGCACTATGATTTCACCCGCAGCAAGCGCCGACGCCTGGTCACCGACTATATTCAAGCGGGGGGCCATGCCATCGAGGTGGTCAACGGCCATCAGCCTGCCGAGCAGGTCGGCAGCCTGGCGATCCTGGCCCGTGAGTTCGGCCTGCTGGTCACCGCCGGCAGTGTTTTCCATGGCCCTGGGGGCTGGTCCGAGATCGGCGAATACCGCCCGTTGCCGGAAGATCTGCCACCACTCTGGTGTAGATTCAAACATGATCCCGTTATCGCCGCCGTCTGAACAGGTAGAGCACGTGAGTCAATTTTTCCAGATTCATCCGGAAAACCCGCAAGCGCGCCTGATCAAACAGGCCGTGGAAATCATTCGTGGCGGTGGCGTGGTGGTCTATCCCACCGACTCGTCCTACGCCATCGGTTGCCAGATCGGCGACAAGAATGCCGTGGAGCGTGTTAGACGCCTGCGTCAACTGGACGACAAGCACAATTTCGCGCTCATCTGCAGCGACCTGTCGCAGTTGGGCCTGTTCGCCAAGATCGACACCGGCACCTTCCGCCTGCTCAAGGCGCATTTGCCGGGGCCGTACACCTTCATCCTCAATGCCACGCGGGAAGTCCCGCGGCTGTTGCTGCACCCGAAAAAGCGCACCATCGGCCTGCGGGTGCCGAGCCATCCCATCGCCCTGGCGCTGCTGGCGGAACTGGGTGAGCCGCTGATGAGCGTGACGCTGATCATGCCTGGCGAGACCGAGCCGTTGAACGATCCCTATGAGATGCGCCAGATACTCGAACATCAGGTGGACCTGATCATCGACGGTGGTTTCGGCGGCATGTCGGCGTCCACGGTGATCAACCTGGCCGATGGCGAGCCCCAGGTGGTGCGTGTCGGTTGCGGCGATCCGACGCCGTTCATGGTCGAGGCCTGAATGTCCGTCGTGGAAACCGCCGTGGACAATGTCGACAGCCAGGCCGGCGCGCAGCAGGAGTTGCCGTTCGCCATGGTCTATGGCCAGGCGGTCATGGAAATGCCCCTGGACCTGTACATTCCACCGGATGCGCTGGAGGTGTTCCTCGAAGCCTTCGAGGGCCCGCTTGACCTGCTGCTGTACCTGATCCGCAAACAGAACATCAACATCCTCGACATTCCCGTGGCGGAAATCACCCGCCAGTACATGGGCTACGTCGAGTTGATGCAGTCGGTGCGCCTGGAACTCGCCGCCGAATACCTGGTGATGGCGGCCATGCTCGCCGAGATCAAGTCGCGGATGCTGCTGCCGCGCTCGGCAGAGGTCGAAGAGGAAGAAGACGACCCGCGAGCCGAGCTGATCCGCCGCTTGCAGGAATACGAACGCTTCAAGGCCGCCGCCGAAGGCATCGACGGCTTGAGCCGGGTGGGGCGCGATGTGGTGGTGCCCAAGCTCGATGCGCCCGAAGCGCGGGCGCGCAAGTTGCTGCCAGACGTGAGCCTGGAAGAGTTGCTGATGTCCATGGCCGAGGTCCTGCGCCGGGGCGATATGTTTGAAAGTCATCAGGTCAGCCGCGAAGCGCTGTCCACCCGCGAGCGCATGAGTGATGTGCTGGAGCGACTCAAGGGCGGCGGCTTCGTGCCGTTCGTCGAGCTGTTCACCGCCGAGGAAGGGCGGTTGGGGGTGGTGGTGACGTTTATGGCGGTCCTGGAATTGGTCAAGGAATCCTTGGTCGAGCTGGTGCAGAATGAGCCGTTCGCAGCGATCCACGTGCGGGCACGAGCCGAATAACGAGCAAATCAATGAATCTGACTGAACCCCGCGAGCTGGCCCCCTTGCTTGAAGCTTTCCTGTTGGCCTCGGGAAAGCCGCAATCGATGGAGCGCCTGTTCGAACTCTTCGAAGAAGGCGAGCGGCCCGAGCCGGCCGTGTTCAAGAAAGCCCTGACATTGTTGGGCAAGTCCTGCGAGGGGCGGGCTTTCGAACTCAAGGAAGTGGCGTCCGGGTACCGCCTGCAAATCCGCGAGAAGTTCGCGCCGTGGGTGGGGCGCCTGTGGGAGGAACGGCCGCAGCGCTATTCCCGGGCGCTGCTCGAAACCATGGCGCTCATCGCCTATCGCCAGCCGATCACCCGGGGCGAGATCGAAGATGTGCGGGGCGTGGCGGTCAATAGCAACATCGTCAAGACGCTGCTGGAACGCGAGTGGATCCGCGTCGTCGGTTATCGCGATGTGCCTGGCAAGCCGGCGATGTTTGCGACCACCAAGGCCTTCCTCGATCACTTCAACCTGAAGAACCTGGACGACCTGCCGCCGCTGGCCGAACTGCGGGAATTGGAACCCGAGCCGATGCTGGAGTTTGACGACGCCCCGGTACCCCAGGGCTTGCAGGAACTGGCGGACGCCAGCGCCGCGCCTGAGGAACCGAAGGAAGAGCCCAGTTTCCACTCGTTGTTGCTGGAGCTGGACACCATGGAGGAGGGCTTGAAGACTGATTTCGACGACTTGCTGCGGGAAGGTCCTGGTCCTGAGGGCGACTCGGATGAGCTGGCGGAGCCCGATAGCGCGGTGGCACCAGAGCCAGAAGCGGAGCCGGAACCGGAACCGGAAGAAGATATCCTCGGCGTTGCCCAAGCCCGGGAAAAACTCCTGGCCGCCGTCGCCGCCCTCCAGCCGCCGGAACCCGAACTGAGCGACGAAGAAGCCGAAGCCCGCGCCTTGGCCGAAGCGATCGAGAACGAACGGCGCCAGTTCGACGATTGATCCACTGATTTGGAAACGCTGGCTGACCCTGTGGGAGCCGAGCTTGCTCGCGATGACGGAGGAGCATTCAGAATCGATGTAGGCTGACCCACCGCCATCGCGAGCAAGCTCGGCTCCCACAGGGGGCACTCATTAAGTCCCCGCCAAGCCGGGCATCACCGGTCGGCGGAAAAAGCGCCGGGCGCTGGTTGATCAGCTAGTCTCTGATGCGCAATCGCTTCAACGCGCGTATGATTCGCGACCCCTTGGCGATCCCTTCGCCAAAGACCCGTATTCAAAGCGTCAGGCCAAGCCTGACCCGACCACACCGGGAGGTGCCCAGAATGAAAGACCAAGACCAGAACGACAGCCAGGAAATCGGCCCAGCAGGCGAGAAGCTGCAAAAAGTCCTCGCCCGTATCGGCGTCGGTTCGCGCCGTGACGTGGAAGCCTGGATCACCCAGGGCCGGATCAAGGTCAACGGCAAAGATGCCACCTTGGGCCTGCGGGTTGACATGCACGATGCCATCACCATCGATGGCAAGGTGATCAAGCGCGAAGAGGCCGCCGAAACGGTGCGCCGCGTGATCATGTACAACAAGCCCGACGGCGAGATCTGCACCCGTGACGACCCGGAAGGTCGCCCGACCGTGTTCGACAAGATGCCGCGTCCGAAAGAAGGCCGCTGGATCAACATCGGCCGCCTGGACATCAACACCACCGGTTTGCTGATGTTCACCACCGACGGTGAACTGGCCAACCGCTTGATGCACCCGTCCTACGAGATGGACCGCGAATACGCCGTGCGTGTGCGTGGTGAGGTCGACGACGAGATGATCGAGCGCCTCAAGGCCGGCGTTGTGCTGGAAGACGGCCCGGCGCGTTTCACCGACATCAAGCAAGCGCCCGGCGGTGAAGGCTTCAACCATTGGTACCACTGCGTGGTGATGGAAGGCCGTAACCGTGAAGTGCGACGTTTGTGGGAATCCCAGGGGTTGGTGGTCAGCCGCCTGAAGCGCGTGCGTTTCGGTCCGGTGTTCCTCAATTCCGACCTGCCGATGGGCCGCTGGCGCGAAATGAGCCAGTACGAAGTCGACATCCTGGCCGCCGAAGTGGGCCTCAAGCCGGTGGCAATGCCGCAGATGACCGCCAAGAGCAAGGACAAGCTGGAGCGGATGCAGCGTAAATCCTCGCGTCCGATGGGCAAGACCGAGCGCGTGCGTACGCTGCGCCCGGCTGCTGATGGCGTGGCGACCGGCCCGCGTCCTTCGCGCGAGCCGCAGATCGAAGGCGAACGCCCGGCCCGCAAGCCTGCACCGCGTCAGGACGGCGAGCGTGGCCCACGCACGCCGCGTCCGGCCAATGGTCGCACTGAGCGCGGCGAAGGTCGCGGTGCACCGGCGGGTCGCGGTACGCCCGTCGCCGATCGCCCGGCCGACACCAAGCGACCGGCCAAGCCGGCACCGAAAAAGCGCCCGGGCATCCTCCTGGCCGACCGCGACACGCCATCGGGCAAGCGCCGTGGTGCCCCGGCAGGTTCGGGACAGCGTCCGGGGTTCGGGCGTCGTAAGCCGGAGTGAGGCAGCGGTGAGTTTCTAGCTGCAAACTGCAAGAAAAAACGCCAACCGTTGGGTTGGCGTTTTTTTTGTCTGACTTTTAGTCAGGCAGTGCTTTTGAGGCCGCCTTCGCGAGCAAGCTCGCTCCCACAATGGAGCGGCGCCGAACACACATCCCCCAGTCACCAAGATCAACTGTGGGAGCGAGCTTGCTCGCGATGGCGTCAGCAGCCCCACAACCGATCCCAGCCTAAAGCACAAACCGCCCATCAAACATCGGCTCTTTGTCCAGCGCCAGCACACCGCTTTCGAAAATCAGATCCAAATGGTGGCTGCCCTTGGCCCCGCCACCCAGTCCCAGGTGCAGGCCGCAGTGGCGCTCTTCGAAACCGGCGTTGCGGGCGTACAGGCTCTTGACCCCTTCGTTGGTGCCGATCCCCAGTTCTTCGATGCGGCGGTTGGACGGGTTGGCGTCCAGGTATTTGTTGAAGTCGTGTTCCAGGCCCGGCACGTCGGTGGCGATTTTCTGGATGGTGGAGTCTTCGATCCACAGCTCGAGGGGCGATTGCAGCACGCCGTACTTGCGTGCGAACGGGATGGTGCTCAGGAACGTGCCGACGAATTTCACCTGGCCGTTGATGGTGTCGCTGTGGGTGGCGATTTCGCCGGGGGCCAGGTCGTAGTTGCCGAGGCCGTTGATGTCGGTCCACTTCTTCACGCTGCCCAGGGCGGTGTCGAAATACGAACCGTGGTCATCCTGGAAGCTCAGGGTTGTCGCTTGGGACATGCGCCGGATCAGGTGACTGTTGAGTCCGGCGATACGCTGGGGAATCACGCTGAAGGTGTCGTAGAAATAATCGCCGTAATCCTTGAGCAGCAGCGATTTCTTCCAGTTATCGGCCATCACGCCTTGCAATGCCCGAACAAAGTCCGGGCCGTCGGGGCGTGGATTGGGCAGGGTGGAAGAGTCGTAGAAGAAAATATACAGATCGCTGTCGGCAATGGCCTTGGACAGGCGCTCCGTGGATTCGAGGTCCAGGCGCATGGCGCTGAACCGGAACGGCGAGCCGCTGCCCGCCTGTTCGGCAATGGCGCCGGTCAGTGCTTCGTAGTCAGCGGTATGGCCGAGCAACACCTTGGCGGGCTGGATGCCGGCCAGGGCGGGATGGTGTTCGAGGTAGTAAAGGAAATGTGAGATGGCTCGTTGTGTGTCCATGCTTATTCTTCCCTGACACGTTCATTTAATGTCCCTGACAACCGACAAGAGTGGCGGAGTCGACCGGCCGGATCGCCTCCGCCGGGCAGTGCCTACAGAGGCCACATCGCCGTGCCGAACGGAACCACGGCGTCGGCTTGCATCATTTCAACGGCGGCCTCATGGGTCGGCGCTTCAAACCATTCGTCCAGTTGCAGTTCGGTTTCCAAGTCTTTGTCCAGTGCTTGCATAGTGAATCTCCTAGATGACTTTTGCGGAAAACGCGGGCCGATTCGGCGAGTCATACCCGACAGAACCGGCACCGCAGAACTTGTCGGCACGATGCCTTGGCAAGTCGCTGAAAACCTAGTCGAGGGTTTTTTGGATTGCAAAAAATAATTTTATTTTTTTCTTTTGAACTTTTTGTTCCATTTTTCGCGTTGAAATTACTCATTCAAAAACAGCTGCCTGGGTGATTTATTTAATAGGTAGCTACCTACCGTCAATTTGCAGTCAGCCTACAGAATATTCCTACGTGGAAAGTCTGCGTTACGCGCTGTAAAGGAATGCTGACGATTTTGGCCGTTCGAACTGACCGGTGTCGGCGTTTGGGAGGACTGTAAGAAAAAGCTGCCGAGTGGGCCGGCTTGGCGGGTTTTTTGAGACTTCGCAGCGCTTGTTTCAAGCCAGCGGGAAAGGTCAGATGCGCGCCTGACCTCAAGTGCGGGGGCAGACGCTGATCCGGTGGTGTCTGGCAGCAGGGGAACTGCAGTGTACAATGCGCCGCGTTTTACTGTGACCCTTCGCGTACCCACGCACTTTCAAGGTTATCCGCCTTGTTCACTCCGCCATGCCATAAGCGTGTCGGGTTCGATTTCGTCACAGATAAAAACAAATAGGTGACGCATGACCGTTGTAGAAAATACGCATTCGGGCGAGCTGAAACGCGGCCTGAAAAATCGCCATATTCAACTGATCGCCCTCGGTGGCGCGATCGGCACCGGCCTGTTCCTCGGCTCGGCGGGGGTGCTGAAATCCGCCGGCCCGTCGATGATCCTCGGCTACGCCATCTGCGGCTTCATCGCCTTCATGATCATGCGCCAGTTGGGCGAAATGATTGTCGAAGAGCCGGTGGCCGGGTCCTTCAGCCACTTCGCCCACAAGTACTGGGGCGGTTTCGCCGGGTTCCTGTCGGGTTGGAACTGCTGGATCCTCTACATCCTGGTGGGCATGTCGGAGCTGACCGCGGTCGGCAAGTACATCCATTACTGGGCGCCCGAGATTCCGACCTGGGTGTCGGCGGCGGCGTTTTTCGTCCTGATCAATGCGATCAACCTGGCCAACGTCAAAGTCTTTGGCGAGGCCGAGTTCTGGTTTGCGATCATCAAGGTCGTGGCGATTGTCGGCATGATTGCCCTGGGCAGCTATTTGCTGGTCAGCGGCCATGGTGGCCCGCAGGCGTCGGTGACCAACCTGTGGTCCCACGGTGGGTTCTTCCCCAACGGCGTGAGCGGGCTGGTGATGGCCATGGCGATCATCATGTTCTCCTTCGGTGGCCTGGAAATGCTCGGTTTCACCGCCGCTGAGGCCGACAAACCGAAAACCGTGATCCCCAAGGCCATCAACCAGGTGATCTACCGGATCCTGATTTTCTACATCGGCGCGCTCGTGGTGCTGTTGTCCCTGACCCCTTGGGACAGCCTGTTGAGCACCCTCAACGCGTCCGGCGATGCCTACAGCGGCAGCCCGTTCGTGCAGGTGTTCTCGATGCTGGGCAGCAACACCGCTGCGCATATCCTCAACTTCGTCGTGCTGACCGCCGCGCTGTCGGTGTACAACAGCGGCACCTACTGCAACAGCCGCATGTTGCTGGGCATGGCCGAGCAGGGCGATGCGCCCAAGGCCTTGTCGAAGATCGACAAGCGGGGCGTGCCGGTGCGTTCGATCCTCGCGTCGGCGGCGGTCACGCTGGTGGCGGTGCTGTTGAACTACCTGGTTCCGCAGCATGCGCTGGAGTTGTTGATGTCGTTGGTGGTCGCGACCCTGGTGATCAACTGGGCGATGATCAGCTACTCGCACTTCAAGTTCCGCCAGCACATGAACCAGACCCGCCAGACGCCGCTGTTCAAGGCGCTGTGGTACCCGTACGGCAACTACATCTGCCTGGCGTTCGTGGTGTTCATCCTGGGCGTGATGTTGCTGATCCCCGGCAACCAGATCTCGGTCTATGCGATTCCGGTGTGGGTGGTGTTCATGGCCGTGTGCTATTGGATCAAGAACAAGCGCAGTGCCCGGCATGAACTGGCGGTGGCGGCTGCCAAGTAAGCACGAAACCCTGTGGGAGCGAGCCTGCTCGCGATGGTGGTCTGGCAGGTGAAACCTATGCCGGATGTACCGGCCTCTTCGCGAGCAAGCCCGCTCCCACAAGGTTCGGCGGTGAACACACATTCTGCGAGCACTGTAGATCCAATGTGGGAGCGGGCTTGCTCGCGAAGAGGCCATCAAAGGCGAGATCTGTATCGACTGTGCCTGCGCTATCGCGAGCAGGCTCGCTCCCACAGGTCTGTGGGATTCGCGGTATCCTGTGGGGCCTGACACCGGACACTTTCCATGCTGGTCATTTCCAACACCGTGCACATCCCGGACGCCGAGATCGAGCTGACGGCCATCCGCGCCCAAGGGGCCGGCGGGCAGAACGTCAACAAGGTTTCCAGCGCCGTGCATTTGCGCTTCGACATTCCGGCTTCGTCGCGGCCCGAGTTCTACAAGGAGCGGCTGCTGGCGCTGCGCGACAGTCGCATTACCAGCGACGGTGTGTTGATCATCAAGGCCCAGCAATACCGCACGCAGGAACAGAACCGGGCCGACGCGCTGGAGCGCCTGACCGAACTGATCCTCAGCGCCACCAAGGTCGAAAAGAAGCGCCGTCCGACCAAGCCGACCCTGGGGTCGAAAAAGCGTCGCCTGGAATCCAAGACCAAGCGCGGCTCGATCAAGGCCGGGCGCGGCAAGGTGGACTTCTAGTTCTTCTCCCGCGCTTCACGGTACCGAGGCGCCTGCCGGTACAAGTAGACGCTCAAGGCCAACCCTCCCAGGGCCGCCAGGGCAGCGAACAGAAAGATCGAGGCAAAGCCGAAGCCAGCGGCAATCGCACCGGCCAGCGGCCCGGTGATCCCCAGCGACAGATCAATGAACAGTGAATAAGCGCCCACCGCGGCCCCACGGCTGGAGGCCGGCACCAGGTTGACCGCTTCCACGCCCAGCGCCGGAAACACCAGGGAAAAGCCGAAACCGCTCAACGCCGCGCCCGCCAGGGCCCAATGGGCATCCGGTGCGAGCCACAACAGCAAGAGCCCCCGGGTTTCCACCGACAGGCAGGCAATCGCCACGCGAAAGCCGCCCAGGCGGTTGATCAGGTTGCCGAACAGCAGGCGCGCGCCGATGAAGCTGGCGCCGAACAGGCTCAGGCACAGCACCGCGTTATCCCAATGCTGAGTGGCGTAATACAGGGTGATGAAGGTCGCGATGGTGCCAAACCCGATGGAACCCAGGGCCAAACCGCAGCCGTGTGGCAGCACACGCCCCAGCACGTGCATGAACGGCAGGCGTTCGCCAGAGACAATGGGCGCAGCAGTCTTGCGCCAGGCCAATGCCAGTCCCAGCAGGCCCAGCAAGATGATGCTGGCGCCCATGCTCCACAGCCCCAACACGTTGACCAGCCACACCCCCAACGGCGCACCGATCGCCAGCGCGCCGTAACTGGCGATACCGTTCCAGGAAATCACCTTGGCGGTATTTGCCGCGCCAACCCGGCCGATGCCCCAGCCAATCGAACCCGACCCCACCAGGCTTTCGGCACTGCCCAGCACCAGGCGACCGATCAGCAGGCTGATCAGGCTGAACGTTGGCAGGTGGGGCGTCCAGGCGGACACCAGCATGAACACACCGCTCAGCCCGCAGCCGGCGAGGCCGAACATCACCGCGCGCTTGCTCCCCAGGTTATCGATGATTCGTCCTGCGTAAGGACGACTGAGCAGGGTGGCCAGGTATTGCACGCTGATCACCAGCCCGGCGATCACCGCGCCGAAACCCAGCTCGCCGTGGACGAAACCGGGCAGCACGGCCAGGGGAATGCCGATATTCAGGTAGCCGATGAACGTGAACAGGACGATGGAAACGACTTGCAGCGTGACCGCCAGGGGGCGCTGGGAAGCTGACATGGGAAAGAGGTCCACGGAGCAGCTGGATAGATAGGCTGCTTATGATAACGGCGACCGTGGCGTCCGGGCGGGGAAAAGTAAAACTATTTGCCCAATGGTGGCTCAGCGGTCGTTCTGTTCGCTGACCAGGCGCGTGGTCACCAGCGCGGCGATGGCGTTTTCTTCGCTGCCAAACCGGGCCAGCAGGGCCGCTTGTTTCTCGGTGGGAAGGCGGGTCCAGATCTCGACCATTTTCTCAGCGGTGCCGATCAGGACGCTGGCCTGGGCTTCGCTGAAGGGAGGGGTGTCATCGGTCATGGGGGGCTCGGGATTCAGGCAGTGTGGAAAGCGCATCGTAGCGCTTTGCACCCGGTCGGGGGGGTCGGGTGCATCCGTGTTCGCTGGGGGGCGGGCGGCGTTCAGTGGCGTGCGTGGGGGCGGGTGTGTGTCGTGTTGACTTCTG
>NZ_JABAEE010000039.1:0-58003 GCF_023701885.1 Pseudomonas sp. CG7
CCGCTCGTTACTTCGAGTAATTTCCCAAAGCGCTGCCGAACGATCGAGCCCGGCGCTCCTGCCGTCATGCAGCATCTCCTCATTGGCTGGAATCTCATCCGCCAGCTGTCATGTTACTTACAACAACCTGTTGGGTTGTTCCGTCAATACTGTCCGAACTCTTTGCTCCGAGCCGTATCGAGGTTGGTGTAATAGTCCCTGAGGGATAGGCAATCCGCTAGGGTGGCATTCAAATCCTTCCCTTTTGAGTCGATTTTCAATTCTATTCAGCCCCTTTCACCCCACTTCTAACAATTAATCTTTAACACTGAATTTAATCTGAGCACCATCTGGCAGGTCTCTGATTTGACTAGCTATATCAGCTCTAAGCTTCATCCCTTCCACAGCATCAGCCAAATACAAATTATCCAGCACGAACTCACCGCCAAGCACAAAAGGCACTTTTGGCAACAGACGCTTCCCCGCAGGAATTTGACCATTCTGCTTTTGCCATTGATTCGCCAGCGGATGCCCTGTAAGCACATCAAAATCCACGAGAATACTTTTTGCCCAGCTTTCAACATCGTCAGCCAAGTACTCTAGCGAACCTGTTTCCGGGTCAAAAATATAGATTTTGCCATCTTTAAAACAGAACTGCCCACCAAAAACATCCTCAGCAAAAAAAAGACATCCATCGGCCATACCTTTGTAGCCGCTGCGCCACAGAGCATCCGAATTCCAGTCATAAACTCCTATTTCTTGCTGATTAGAGTGTGTTGGAAATACGTGCAAAGCGCTTTCGAAAGCATAAAAACCGTTACGCCTGCGCAGCATTCCAAAAAACTGATCAGCTAATGTACCTAGCAACCCATGCGATAGATCTAATATTTTTGGTTCATGCTCGCTCAAAGATGAACTTGCGTTCGATAGTAAGGTATCCAAGCTAGTCATATTTTAATCCACCACATCTATTCGAATCTTCGTTCCGTTTGGCAGCTCTCTGCATTGAGCACCAATACAAGCGCCAGCCCCACGATTATCGCTAGGGTTGATATGTTTCACTGAAGAGCCTTGACCACCTTCTTGAAACATTGCAGGCGGATATTCATCACGATCAAGGCCTGGTTTGGTTTCAACACCCCGCAAAGAGTCACGTCTACGTGATGCTGCATTCGCGCGATCTATGGTCAGAGTACCAGGCTTACCCGCCTCAATAGCATCCTCGATGTGTTGCGCTGACTCAGGAAAGCGGCTTTTACTGACTGTCACAGTCTTTTCAGCATCGCTCCCAGCGGCACCGACACCTTTTGTTCCATCCTTTCCTACAACCCCAACCTTAACCCCGGTTGTACCACCCTTACCCCCAGCCGTCGACGAGAACAGCCCCCGGTCCTGACTCAATCCATCCGCCGCAAGCTCCGTCAGTAAGGCAGCCCCATCGCCTTTATCGGTACGCGTCTTCTCGATGATGCCGGTATTGATGGCCCGCTCGTTACTTCGAGTAATTTCCCAAAGCGCTGCCGAACGATCGAGCCCGGCGCTCCTGCCGTCATACAGCATCTTCTCATTGGCTGGAATCTCATCCACCAACTGCTTCGTCACCTGCAAACAGCTAGCCGGGTTATTCCGGCAGTACTGTCCGAACTCTTTGTTCCGAGTCGTATCAAGGTTGTTGTAATAGTCCCTAACGGATTGGCAATCCGCTGGGGAGGCGCAGGTGTTGAGCTTCTGTTCTCTTTCGACCAGTTCGGCATGGAACAGATAGTTGAATTCCGTCGCTTTCTTGGCGATCGTCGAACCTGTATTCAGGTCGCCATCGACCGCAGCCGCTGCCAGAAGCCCCGTCAGTTGCGACAGCATCAGTTGCAGATCTTTGTTTTCACCCGCCACCTTGGCCATGCCAGGAATCAGCGCTTCATTCAAACCGGCGGCAACCGCACCGGTCTTGAAGTCGCTGCCCGTCAGCTCAGCCAGCAGGCCACCCATGATCGCGTGGGCAACAATTTTCTGTGGGCCGCCATCGGGGAACTTGATGGTATCGCCCACCCAGTTGAAGCCGGTCGCCATCGCCACATTGCCGGCCTCTCCCAGCAGGGCAGCATTGAAATTGCTGCCAAAGCTGCCACCACCGATCGCGGTGGAGATACTGCTGGAGATCACTGCTTGCCCGGTTGTGCGGATTGCAGTGTCAGTCGCGGTGTTCCAACGGAAGATATCCTTGCAGGAATTACTCGCGCTCGATGCCGACCCTGCCGACCCCGCCGAGCCCGTCGACGGCTCGACGCCTTGAGTGGTCGTGCTGGAGCTGTCGGTACTACTAAACCATTCTTGGTCCGCGTATGCGGATGCATAGGCGGTAAAACCGGCAATCGCCGCACTTTTCAGGCTATCGGCGCTGACTGTTTCCTTCAGCGCAAGTCCCAGGTTGCCTTTGTTCTCAATGGTGCTTGTAACCGCCGTGGTGCTCAGGCTGGTGGCGACCGCGAGATTGGTGCCCGACAGTCCGAAACCTGCCGGCCCCATGATGAACGACATCAAAATCGCGATGGCGATCTTGGCCCCGGCTCCCAGACCGGAGTTGTCATACTTGAAGCTGTCGTGGATTTCCTTCACCTGGCGCCAGTCAATGTCGCCACGCGCCTGGGCCTCTTTCATCCAGGCCAGTTCCGGTTCAGCCTTCACCATTGCATCGATGGTTTGGCTGACGCTCTGCTGATCCACTTGTTTGACATCGATGCGTAGCCCATCGACGGCCTTGATCACCAACTTTCCTTGGGCAACCAGAGCACTCTGGCGCAAGGTTTCGTCGGTTCGCCCCTCGCCTTTCATCTTGTACCAGGCCAGGTCGCTTTTGCTCTTGGTATGGCTCTCGTCGTGGAAGTCCTTGACCCCTTCGAAGGTGATGCGCCCGCCGCTGTCGATGATCAGGTCGTTGCCGCTTTGCAGCTTCGCCACTTGATAGGTCTGATCGCCACCGCTGACCAATATCAGGTCGCCCCCGGTGCTGATCTCGCTTCCGACATGGGTGAGTTGCGTCACCTCATCGCGTCGTGCGGCTTTGCTGCCCCAGCTCCCCTTTTTCTTCATGTCATACAGCGAGTAATCACGATTCTGCTCAGCCAGCAGACTCAGCTGCTTACCCGCCACCAGATACGCCTCGTTACCCGCCGCAATCTTGCTCGCGACCATCAACAGATCATTGCGCGCAGCAACCCTTACATCCCCTCCGGCATCGAGGGTGGTCGCCTGCTGCGAGACATGGTCTTCTTCCTTGTTGATCTTCTTGCCGCTGCGCTTGTAGCGGTACTCGCTGGAATTCTCGTTCGCCGCCGAGATCAGGGCGACCTCGTTGCCGCTCAGGTTGATATCGCCTTTGGCTTGGAGATGGCTGGCGACCACGGTCAGGTTGTTGCCGGCGGTGACGCTCAGGTCGCCGCCCGCCTTGACTTCACTGGCGTGCTGAACGGTCTGGCTCTGCTCCCAGAAGTGGCGTTTGTCCTGACGCATCGAGCCGCTTTCTTCGCGAGCCGCGGAGATGACAACGTCTTTGCCCGCACTCAAATCCGCGGTGTTGCCCGCCGTGATCGCGCCGCCCACGTTGAGCAGATCGCCCGCAGCACGCAGGGTGAGGTTGTTGCCGGCCTCGATGCGCGCGGCGTTGTCGACAACGGAGGTTTTCGAACTGAAGCCCTTGCCGCTGTTCTCAAGGGTGGTGATGGTCCGGTCGTTGCGGATGTCGCCGGTCAAGGTCGAGAGCTCGACGTCCTTGCCTTTGAGGATGCCGCCTTGCATGTTGACCAGGTCTTTGCCCGCGACCAACTTGAGCCGCTCGCCAGCCTCGGCCAGGCGCGTGTTGATCAGATTGTTCCCGGCTGCCGCCGAGAGGTTCTCGCTGGCACGCAGCGTCCCGGCGTTCTTCAGGTCGGTGCCCGCCATCAGGGTGAGGTTCTTGCCCTGGATCAACGCGCCATCGGCCATCAGCCGGTTGTTGGCCTGTGCCAGGTAGAGCACCGGCACCAGGACATGTTGGCCATTGACGACTTGGTCTTCCATCCAGACGATGTCGTGGGTCAGCGCGGCGACTTGTTGCGACGTCAGGGTCACGCCAAGGGCCAGGTTCAGTTGTTCCTTGCTGGCGATGGCGTTGTTCATCAGGTACTTGAACATGCCTTCGTCGCTGGTCTGTCCGGCTATGACACGCTGCCCAGTGCGGGCCAGCACCGCCTGTTGGATCAGGCGTTGTTCATACAAACCATCGCCCAGGCGCTTCCAGCTGGTGTCGGGGTCATAACCCAGGTTTCCCAGCAAGTAGTCCGAGCTCATGAACTTCCTGAGGTCGGTCAGCGCGGGGTTGGTTTCAATCAGGTATTTGGGGCCGGAGATGACCCGGCTGGCGTCGGAGCCCTGGACGGTGGCCCGGCTCTGCTCGTGGCTGTCTTGCGCGGCGGCCGCGCTGTCGACGACACGGAACAAACCATTCTCGCCAGTCGGCAAGGTGATCCCGGGCATGGTGGGCGGGTTGACTTGTTGTTGGGCCAGAGCCGGCGGTACCTGCGGGTTGAGCACCACGACCGCTGGCTGTGCGGCGCTGGCCACATCGGTGGCCGCTGACTTGGTGGCGCCCGCCAGCGGTGCCTGGAACTGCACGATGCTACTGTTCTCCAGGCGCTGCGTAGCCTGGATGCTGATGTTGCCGCCCGATTGAACAACCGACGGCGCCAGCGACTCCCCTGGCGTTACGATCGTGATATCACCCACCTGGCGGAAACGGTGCAACGCATCGACCGGCAGTGGTTTCGGGTTGGCCTGGGCGTTGTAGGGAACGATGACCCTGCTGCGGACACGCTCGTCGGTGCCATCGGTGACCCGGCCGGTGTTCCAGGTCCGCGTCCTGACGCTGGTGCCGGAAGCAGCGCCAACGTTGGCGAAGTTGTCGGCGGTAATCAGCAGGTCGGAAGCCGAGGCCATCACGCTGTATTGGTTGGTCACCGCAGAGCCATCAACAGTCAGCTTCGCCCCACTCATCAACGTGGCACTGGCCGAGTCTTCAAGCACTGCGCTTTGGTAGGTCTCCCGGGCTATATAGTCGACGTTGTGGTGGTCACCACCGCAGTCATAGCATTTGACGCTGATGGAGCCCGACACCAGCTCATCGGTGGTAGAGAAGACGTCCTTGCGATTGATCAGGGTGTCGCTGCGCAGCGACATGTCCATTGCCGATTCAAGGGTGCCGGAGATGTTCTCCAGCAGCACGCTGCGAGCGATGCCATCTTGAGCTGCAACACTCAGTGCCCCCAGACTGTAGACGTCCGCATGATAGTTGGTGAAGCGGTTGAAGCGCAGGGCCATGTCCGCGCCGCTGAAGATCAGGCCGCGATCGTTACGGGCCTCGTTGGCAGCCAGTTCGACGGTGTCGGCGCCACCCAGCGTGCCCGTATTGACCAGGCTCGTGGCGGCCAGGGAGAACTTGCCACCGCCAGTGATCCGGCCGGCATTATTCAGCGCACCGAGACTGGTGATGGTGGTCATGCCACCGCCGGCCAGGCGCGAGCCGCTGGAGAGATCGAGGCTGGCGGCGCTCAGATCGAATTGATCGACACTGCTGAGGCGGCCGTTTTCGGTGCCGACATAAGCGCCGGTCAGCTTAAGATCCAAATCAACGTCGCTGCTGATGATGCCCGCGTTATTCCAGGTGCCGCCCGTGGCCAGCAGGCTTTGCACCGCGATCAACTTGCCGCTACTGGTCTGATTGAGCTGGCCCACCTTCAGGTTCAGGACATTGGCTTGGATATCCGAGCTGTTGTCCCAACGCGCCGCGTCGACGGTCAGGGTGCCTGAGGTCATCAGGCTGCCGCCGATGTTGCTGAACCTGGCGAGGTCCACAGCTAAAGTGCCGGTGCCCACATGACGAACATTGCCGCCAGCATTGTTGAAGCCTGCCATCTGCAAGGACAGATTCTGGGTGGCCGCTTCAATGACGCCGCCCTGGTTGTCCAGCAGTTGATCAACCGTTAGCGTCGCGGTCCCCAGCTTGCCCACCGAGCGCAACTTGCCGCCCTGGTTATCAACTGACGCAGCACGGACCAGCAGGCCATTGGAGCCATCCACCAGACCGCGCTGGTTGTTCAGAGCCCCGGTCAAACCGAAATCAATGGCGTTTGCCGCTGCGCGTCCGTCGCTGTTGTCCAGATTCTGAGCACGGACAGTCAGGGCCTGTTTGGCGAGCACTGCACCGTTGCGGTTTTCAAGCGTGGCGGTGGTGATATCAACGTCATCGGACAAAGCCGAAACCTGCCCGCCATTATTGAGCACCGCTTGTTTCGCATCGAGATCGACGGACTGTGCCTGGATCAAGCCAGCTGCGTCTGCCGAGGCAAGCGACTCGCCGTTATCCAACACTTTGTCCAACGTGGCTTTCAGCCAACCGCCGACACTGGCAAGAACACCGCCACGGTTATCGAGACTGCTCGCCTCGATATCCACGTTCCCGGCCTGGGTGATGGCGCTGCCATCCTGGTTGAGGAAATCCCCGGTGATATCGACGTTCAGGTCACCTTGGCTGAGCAGACTGCCTTTGGTGTTATCGAGACCGCCGCCGCTGATCGTCAGTCCCTGCTCAGTACTGATGATCGCCTCGCTGTTATTGAGCAGTTGCTGGTAAGCGGTCAGGCTCATCGCCTTGACCGAGGCGATATAACCATCGTCGCTGTTGTTGATGCGGTCTGCGGTCAGGGTCAGTTTCCCCTGGCTGACCAATTTGCCATCCTGCTGGTTGAAGCTTTTCAGCGTGGCAACGAGATCACCCTGGCTGGTGATTTGTCCTGCGCTATTTTCAACATTGCCGCCCCTAAGGGTCAGTGCCGCGTCGGAGGCAATCTTGCCGCCGCTGTTATCCAGGGTTTTCGCTTCGAGCTTCAGGAAGTCGTTGCTGCTGATGATGCCAGCGCTGTTCTTCAGCGCCCCGGCGACCAGGGTCTGCTCGCCGTTGCTGGCGATGATCCCTTTATCATAGTTATCCAACGCCCCAGTGGCCGATGCTTGAATTTTGCCTTGGCTGACAAGCGTGCCGGCGCGGTTATCGATGTCCTTGCTGTTCAGCGTCAGGCTCTTGCCGGCGGAAAAAGTACCGCCGCGATTGTCGAGGGTCTGCGTGGTCGTGGCTTTCAAGTCGCGACTGGCGATGACACTCTTCCCGCGGTTGTCGATATTCGCCGCGGTCAGCACGACATCGCCAACCTGGTTGCGGGTGTTATCGACGTTGACGCCCGCTTCAATGATGCCGAGGTTGTTGAGCTGGCCGTCGGTGGTCAGCGTGACCTTCTCGCGCGCCGCGATGGCGCGCTGGTTGCTGAGAGCGCCCTTGGTCGTCGCCTGGACATGGCTGCCGGCATAGATCGTCCCTTGGGCGTCCAGGCTTTGAGCCTTGATCTCGACGGCGCCTGCCGCCGTGGTCTGCGCCAGGCTCAAATGACCATTGGCATCGAGTTGAATATCCCCGCCACTGGCAACCATCTTGCCGTCCAGCTTCACCCCGACACCCGCTTCGGTGCCCACCAACTTGATCGCCCCGGCATACATGCCGCCCACCGCCGAGGAGTCGATGGCCAACTCCGGTTTGGCGCTGCCCTCATCGGCAGGGGCAGTGGCATTCAGGGTATTGGCATTAACATCATTGCGCCCGGCCACGATGGTCAGGTTCTTCGCCTGGATCTCGGCGTTGATCTTGGCGCTGCGAGTAATGATTTCGAAGCGGTCAACGTTGTTCGCATTCAGGCCCGCGCCTTCAATCGCAACGCTGCCCTGGTCCACCTGATAGCGACCCACCTGGCCGTTTTCGATGATCGGTTTGCCCGTGGTCAGGGTCGCCTTCGGTGTGTTGATGAAACCGCAGCCATTGCAAGGGATGCCGTAGGGATTGGCGACGATCACATGGGCCGACTGCCCCGCCACTTCGGTGTAGCCGCGCAATTGGCTCGGGTTGCCGCCGTTGACTTCGTTGAGGATGACCTTCGCGGCCGTACCCTTGAGGTTCGGGTTGCCAAGGATGATCCCGCCCAGTTGCGTGGACTGGGCGGGGTTGGTGGCGTTGTTGAGAATCACGCCGTTGCTGCCGACGTTGTAGTCCTTGAATTGGTTGTGGGACAGACCACTGCCGTTGGGCTTGGCGATGTTGACCACCGGCACGCCATTGCCGGCCTGGCCGAGGCTGGTGCCCGGCGCGCTGACCACGATGCCACCCGCCTGGGCCCACATCGGTTGCCAGAACATGACGTTGACCAGCAGGAACGCCAGGCCACGCTTGGGCATGCCCCAGAAGGCGTCGCGGGTTTTCAGGGCAGCAGAAGGCTGGCGGGCCAGGAAGGCGTATTGGCGGTCGTCCATGATCAGGTCTCGTTGCAGCAAAAATTAGATGGATACATCCAAGCGGAAATAGATCGGCGCTTCGCGCTCGGTCAGGGCATCCGGGCGTTCCAGGGAATGGGCGAAGGTGACGCTGGCGTTCAGGTGTTCACCACGGGCGAACAACTCCAGCGAATTGCTCGACATGCGCCCGTGCTCGTCGCCGTTGTAGCGATTACCGCGAATCACGCCCTGGTCATAACCAAGGCTGGTGCCGTATTCAGCGAACACCGGGCGCATCCACTCCAGTGTCACCGGACGACTCCAGCGCAGGTCGTTGCGCCAGTAGCCGCCGCTGTCGCCGGACAATGTCTGGTCCTTGTAGCCACGAATCGACGACAGGCCACCCAGGCTCATGCGCTGCGGGCTGAACAGCACGTCTTCGCTGCGCTGGCCGGTCATCAGGCTGCTGAAGCTGAAGGATTCGCCACCCAGTTCAAAGGGTTGCAGGTAGCTGAGGGTGGCGGTGTATTTGCGATAGCGTGCATCCGGCAGCCCAGGCCCCAGCTCGTGATCGCCCTGGGCATCGAGGGCGCCAATACCTTGTTGCAGGCCCAGGTCGAGGTTGACGAAGGCATTGCCAATCCGCCGTCCATGGTTGATGCCGAACTGCGCCTCGCTGATGCGATTGCTGCTCCCGGCGAGCTTGCTGTCGGCGACGAAGTTGTTGGTACGCAGGTACGCCAGGCCCGTGTTGAGGGAGGTCTTGCTCACCGCATCGCGATGGACCACCCGTTCCAGGCGCACCTGGTGGTTCTGGCTGTCGCCGCTCTGCTTGAAGTTGAAGCCGTTGGCCTGGCCCACGGCGCGGTACTCGCTCTGGCTGTAGGTGTAGCTCAGGTTCCACCAGCCAAACGGCAAGTTGTAATAGAGCATGCCGTTGCGCGAGGTTTTCTGGTGATCGCTGACGGCATCGTGGCCGCCGCGCAAGGCCAGTTGGTCAGCCAGGCCCAGGGGACTGTCCCAGTCCAGGGAGGCGCCCCATTGCTGCTCGCCGGTGCTTTTCTGCCCATCGTTATGCCGTGACAGGCCGGCGCGCCAAGGTTTTTGCGGGGTGTTGTTGACCCGCACTTCGCTGCCGCCGATGTTCTGCCCCGGCGTCAGTTCCATTTGTGCACGGTTGGACGGCAAACGGTTCAGTTGATCGACCATCTGCTCCATTTCACGCAGGTTGAGCAGTTCGCCGGTTTTGCCGGGAAACGCCATCGCCAACTCGCGCTCCGACAGCTTACTGTTCTCGGCACCTTTCAATCCTTCCAGGCGACCCTCGACCACCAGCACTTGCAGGTGACCGCTGGACAGGTCCTGTTGCGGCAAGTAGGCGCGACTGGTGACCAGGCCTTTTTCCAGGTAATGGTCGGTGATGACTTTGAGCAACTGGTTAAGCTGCGGCACGCCCAGGCACTGGTTGAGAAAGGGCTTGAGCAGGCGCTGGCGCTCGCTTTCGGACAGGGCGTCGGCGCCCTTGAGCTCTATGGTCTTGATCGGGAAACAACGGGTATCGACAGGTGCCGTGGGCTGGGCCGGCTTCGCCTCCTTGCCAGGCAGGTCCTTGAGTTCTTCAAGACGTCGGCGCTGCTCTTCGAGCAGACGGTCCTGACGCTCACGGATCAGGTCCGTATCGCCGGGGGTTGGCGCGGCGACGGCAATGTTCATCGCTAGAAAACACAGCGACGCGACGACTAGCCTCGTCCCTAAGGCAAATACGGACATGTTCGATCCCTCGAAACAGAAATGACAGCAGGCATGCACAGCCATGCGCGCACACCAGACCCTGCATATCGCCTTCGGTTCAAGAGAGCGGAAACTTTCTATGCAAAAAAGAGAGGCGTCTCACAGACAGCGTCGACAATCACAGGGGAAAAAGACTTCTGTAAGGCACGAGCAGGTTCGCAACACTGTTCATTTAAGGCAGCGAAAATCCGTGGCGAGGGAGCATGCTCCCGCGCGGTTGCGCAGCGGCCGCAACATTGTGGGGCCCCTTCGCGGCCCAGCGAGAGCAAGCTCCCTCGCCACGGGTTCATCACTTTCTTAAGTGAATGGCTTCGACCTTGGTACGCACAGTGATGCGTTTTATCGGTTGACCGTTCCCATCATCTGCCTCACCGCTTGGCCTCGTTAAAAGATTGACCCTATCGAGCGTTAATACTGCGCCTATTAGCTATCTGGCAAAGGGGAACTAGCCTGAATTCAGGCTGGTGCAATCCGGCCCGTGAAACCTGACAAAGAGATACGAAGCGCTCAGAAACGTATTGGGCTTGTCGTGGGCCATTTAGCCGTGTCGCCACACACGATCAGTTGAGCGAACTGTGAGCCCTGCGCCCTGTGTCATTTATTTCGCCTGTCGCTATCCGAAGCCCGGCCGGGCTGGATAGCTGGATGAATACGACCAAAGGTAGCTTCCCATGGCAAACGAATCGAAATGCCCGTTCAATCACGCCGCTGGCGGTGGCACGACGAACCGCGACTGGTGGCCGAACCAACTGAATCTGAAGATCCTGCACCAGCATTCCTCGCTGTCCGACCCCATGGGCGAGGATTTCAACTATGCCCAAGCGTTCAAGCGCCTGGACTTCCAGGCCTTGAAACAAGACCTCAATGCACTGATGACCCACTCGCAAGACTGGTGGCCGGCGGACTTCGGCCACTATGGGCCGCTGTTTGTCCGCATGGCCTGGCACAGTGCAGGCACCTACCGCACCGGTGACGGACGCGGTGGGGCGGGTTCCGGCCAGCAGCGGTTTGCGCCGCTCAACAGCTGGCCCGACAACGTCAGCCTCGACAAGGCACGCCGGCTGCTGTGGCCGATCAAGCAGAAGTATGGTCGCAACATTTCCTGGGCCGACCTGATCGTCCTCACAGGTAACGTCGCGCTGGAGTCCATGGGCTTCAAGACCTTCGGTTTTTCCGGTGGCCGCGCCGACGTCTGGGAGCCCGATGAAGACGTCTACTGGGGTTCCGAAAACAAATGGCTGGGGGGCGATGTTCGCTACGGCAAGCCCGACAAAGCCGCCATGCAGGTTCCCGGCGAAGGCCAATTGGTCGCCGAGCCTGGCAACGAAGAAAGCCGCACTGACGACGGACGCAATCTGGAGAACCCGCTGGCCGCCGTGCAGATGGGGCTGATCTACGTCAACCCGGAGGGCCCCGAGGGCCAGCCGGACCCGGTCGCCGCCGGGCTGGACATCCGCGAAACCTTCGGCCGCATGGCGATGAACGACGAAGAAACCGTGGCACTGATTGCCGGCGGCCCCGCCTTCGGCAAGACCCACGGCGCGGGACCTGCGGATAATGTCGGTGCCGAGCCCGAAGCCGCCGGCCTGGTGCTGCATGGCCTGGGCTGGAAGAGCACCTTCGGCACCGGCAAAGGCGCCGACACCATCACCAGCGGCCTGGAAGTCACCTGGACCACCACGCCCACCCGCTGGAGCAACAACTACCTGGAGAACCTGTTCGGCTTCGAGTGGGAACTGACCAAGAGCCCGGCCGGCGCGCACCAATGGACGCCAAAAAACGGTGCGGGCGCGGGCATCATTCCCGATGCCCACGACCCGGCCAAACGGCGCAACCCAACGATGCTGACCACCGACCTGGCACTGCGCTTCGACCCGATCTACGAAAAAATCTCCCGGCGCTTCCTGGAAAACCCGGAGCAACTGTCCGACGCCTTTGCCCGCGCCTGGTTCAAGCTGATCCACCGCGACATGGGCCCGCTCTCACGCTACCTCGGCCCGGAACTGCCCAACGAAGAACTGCTGTGGCAAGACCCTATTCCCGCGGTCAACCATCCGCTGGTCGACGACAGCGACGTCGCCGCCCTGAAAGGCAAGCTGTTGGCCTCGGGTCTCACGGTTTCACAGCTGGTGTCTACGGCATGGGCTGCGGCTTCCACCTTCCGCGGCTCCGACAAACGCGGAGGCGCCAATGGAGGCCGCCTACGCCTGGCCCCGCAGAAGGATTGGCCAGTCAACCAGCCTGAGCAACTGGCCCAAGTGCTGGCGATCCTCGACAAGGTCCGGAGCGCGTTCAACGCCGCTCAATCCGACGGCAAGAAAATCTCCCTGGCGGACCTGATCGTGCTGGCCGGCAGCGCCGGTGTTGAACAGGCGGCGAAAAATGCCGGGCTCAGCGTGACGGTTCCGTTCGCACCGGGGCGCATGGACGCAAGCCAGGAGCAGACGGACGTCGAGTCGTTCGGTTTTCTCGAGCCCCTCGCCGATGCTTTTCGCACCTACCTCCAGGGGCGGTACCGCGTGGCTGCCGAGGCGCTGCTGATCGACTAGGCACAACTGCTGACCCTCAGCGCCCCGCAAATGACGGCGCTGATCGGCGGTCTGCGGGTACTGGATACTAACGTCGGCCATACGGCGCACGGTGTCTTTACCCACCGGCCAGGGACGTTGAGCAATGACTTTTTCGTCAACCTGCTGGACATGGGGGTGGAATGGAAACCACTCTCTGACACTCAGGAAACCTTTGAGGCCCGCGACCGCGAGACCGGCCAGGTCAAATGGACCGGCACCCGTGTCGACCTGGTCTTCGGCTCCAACGCCCAGCTACGGGCCTTGGCCGAAGTCTATGCCAGCGCGGATGCGCAAGAGCTGTTCGTCAACGACTTCATCGCGGCGTGGGTCAAGGTGATGAACCTGGATCGGTTTGATCTCAGGTGAAAAGTGTCGGAGGACATGAGGTCGTGCAAGGCGCCGGCCCCATGAACTTTTCTTCACCCTACGCCCCCGCGTGATTCGGTAAAGTCCCCTCGCTCATTCAAGAAACTAAGGTTTTAGCCCGCGCTCCCAGCGGGCTTTTTTTTGCCTGGCGTTCAGGCTGACGAAGGGCGTTGCCCGACACCGGCCGTTCCAAGGCCGCTCGCCCATAAAACAGCAACGCCATCAGCCAACAGCTCAACCAGACAAAGATCCCCGCCCAGAAAGTGTGGGACATGTAGTGCCAGCCCTGTAGGACTCGCGTCGTGCCATAGACAAACCCCAAGGCCAACGCCCCAAACATCACAGCTTTGGAGTGACGCCAGCGGTAGCGGCGGGCGATGAAATACAGCGCCAACATCGTGAAGCCGCCGGATGCATGACCGCCGGGCCAGCAGCGGCCGTCGCCGGCGACCTTCAGCAGGTCGAAATTCTGGAACCACTCCCTGTGCTCGATCTTGCCGGCGTATTGGGTGGTTTCCACCGGGCAATACACGCTGGTGTGGCCCTTGAGGTAATGGATGACGCCGGTGCTGAGGGAAAAGGCGAAGACCACATAGAGAAATTCGCGACGGTGCCTGTGGGCAACACGCAGCGGTTTGGTCAACCTGGCCTTGTCCAGCACACGAAGCAATGCGGGGTGTTTCTCAGGCTTGAACAGCGGCCAGATAAACGACAGCAGTGCACCGACAATCGCCGCCTCGCCCGTCCAGTTCGGAATGACCCTCGCCCATTTGTGGGTGATTTGCTCGAACAGGCGCTCGTGCTGCAACGCAAAGACTCGGTGCAACGGGTCGTAGAAAAGATCGCTGATGGCGATGTCGATACGGGTCAGATCGAACAGCAGGAACACCACGGCGGCACAGGCCAGGGGAATTCCGAGGTTGAGCCCGTAGAAACGGGCGCGTGCAGACGTCAGCATGAGCGGTCCTGATCGAGGGGAAAGTTATTGGAATGTCACCGAGCGCCAATCGGAGGCTTCGATAAAACCGAGCAATCGTGGCGCTTGTGGCTGGGCGCTGGAAACGAACACCGAAGCCCCATAGCCGAACGAGGAAGTCGGGCGCTGGAGCGCGGCTTCCATCGCCTGCATGCATTCGCTGGGGGTGACCAGGATCAGGTTGCGCCCGGCCACCTTGTGGGCCAAGGCATTGCGCAGCAGATCGTGTCGGCAGTTGAACAGCCAATCGTCACCGGCACTCACCTTGTTGAACATGTACCCCGCCGTCTGTGCCGTGCGCACCCGTGGGCTGTTGTAGAGGTCGACATTGTCCAGGCCCAGTTGTTCGAACCGGGCACCGAGGCCCACCGCAACGGCACGGGCGCGATCGGTGATGCCTTCGCGGTCATTCAGGCACGCAGCCTTGGCGTGGTCGCAGCGCTCGACATGGCGCACCAGTACAATCATCTCGCCCTTGGCCCAGCCCTCGGCCAAGGCCCGGGCGCCAGCGACGTTGCCATGGGCCAGGTCCGGCACCGCCGCCGGGCTGAGCAGCCAGAAGACCAGCGGGATGACCAGCAGCGCCGAAGCCAGCACGACCATCGTGTTTTGGTAACGGGCGAAGCGACTCGTATCGATCGAGCGCGCCAGGCCGAAAAAACTCAGTCTCAGTTCCACATCAAGCCGCCCCGACGGCATCCACCCAGTGATTCGATGGCGCGACAGTAGAGAGGCCAACGTAGGCAGGCAGTGAAAGCGATGTGAAAAAAAACTTCAGATCCGGGGGCCGTCGCCGATATAGCCCTGTTACATGTTCTTGCTGGCTCTTAACAACAACAATCTTCCAGCGTACCGACGATCAAGCAGCACAACGTTCCTGGAGGAATTGATGAACAGCTGGTTTGGCAACATTAGCGTCAACATGAAATTGGGCCTGGGCTTTGGCCTGGTGCTGGTACTGACCTGCCTGCTGGCCCTGACCAGCTGGACCAGCCTCGGCGGGCTGATCGATCGCAGTAACTGGATGAGCGACATCACCCAGCTCAACGCCGGCCTGACCAAGCTGCGCGTCGTTCGCCTGCAATACATGCTGGCCAACGGTGACGAGACCGTCGCACAAAATGTGCAGACCACCCTCGATGGTTTCGTGGCGCAACAGAACGCCTTGCTCAGCAGCTTCAAGAGCCCGGCAAACGTCAAGCTGCTCAAGGAGCAGAGCGCAGTCATCGGCGCCTATCAGGTGTCCCTGAATAAGATGCGCAGCGCCTACCGCACCGGCAACAGCGCCCGCGATGTCATGGGTACCAACGCAGAGGTCGCCCACAAGCTGATCGAGACCATCGACGCCGACGTGCGCCAGATGGCCCTCAGCGATGAGCGTTTCGCCCAGTTCCAGGCCATCACCGAGGCCAAGCAGGCCTTCATGCTGGCCCGCTATGAAGTGCGCGGCTACACCACCAACAGCAACGCCGACACTGAACGCAAGGCCGTCGCCCAACTGGACGCCGCCATCGCTTCGCTCAAGCCATTGAATGAACTTTTCTCCAGCACCCGCCAGGATGAACTGCGCCAGCTGGAAAACGCCCTGACCCAATACCGCAGCGCTGTGCAGGCTTTCAAGCTGGCCACCGCCGATGTGGTACAGGCACGCAAGGAGATGACCGACCAGGGCGCGACCATCGTGGCCCTAAGCGAGCAGCTGTACCAGATCCAACTCGACCGCCGCGACGCCGAAAGCGCCGAGGCCCGCACCCTGCAATTGATCAGCACCCTATTGGCGCTGCTGGTCGGCGTCATTGCCGCCGTGATCATTACGCGTCAGATCACCGGCCCACTGCGCGAAACCCTGGCCGTGGTCGAACGCATTGCCAGCGGCGACCTGTCGCAGAACGTTGTTGTCACCCGCCGCGATGAATTGGGTGTGCTGCAACAAGGCATCGCCCGCATGGGCGTGACCCTGCGTGACCTGATCAGCGGCATCCGCGATGGCGTGACCCAGATCGCCAGCGCCGCCGAAGAACTGTCTGCCGTGACCGAGCAGACCAGCGCCGGGGTCAACAGCCAGAAAGTCGAGACCGATCAGGTCGCGACCGCCATGCACGAGATGACCGCTACCGTCCAGGAAGTGGCGCGCAACGCCGAGGAAGCCTCCCAGGCCGCGGCCGCCGCCGACGGTGAAGCCCGCGCCGGCGATCAGGTGGTCAGCGAAGCCATCGCCCAGATCGAGCGACTGGCCAGCGAAGTGGTGCGCTCTACCGATGCGATGACCGTGTTGCAACAGGAAAGCGACAAAATCGGCGCGGTGATGGACGTGATCAAGGCCGTGGCCGAACAGACCAACCTGCTGGCGCTCAACGCCGCCATCGAAGCCGCCCGCGCCGGTGAAGCAGGCCGTGGCTTCGCGGTCGTCGCCGACGAAGTCCGTGGCCTGGCCCAGCGTACGCAGAAATCCACCGAGGAAATCGAAGGCCTGGTGGCCGGCCTGCAGAACGGCACCCAGCAAGTGGCTGCGGTGATGAACAACAGCCGCAACCTCACCGACAGCAGTGTGGCCCTGACCCGCAAGGCTGGTGTGTCACTGGAGAACATCACCCGCACGGTGTCGAACATCCAGTCGATGAACCAGCAGATCGCGGCCGCCGCCGAGCAGCAAAGCGCCGTGGCTGAGGAGATCAGCCGCAGCATCATCAACGTGCGCGACGTCTCCGAACAGACCGCCGCCGCCAGCGAAGAGACCGCTGCGTCCAGTGTAGAACTGGCGCGGTTGGGCAATCAGTTGCAGATGATGGTGAGCCACTTCCGCGTCTAACACCCGCCTCGATATCTGCATGACCCACTGTGGGAGCGAGCTTGCTCGCGAAGGCGTCAGACCAGCCAGCATTGAAGTTCACTGAGCCACCGCCATCGCGAGCAAGCCCGCGCCCACAGGGTTTGCCTCAGCGCACCCCACAAATCGCTCTTTCGTACAAATCTCCCGCCTCTCGTCCTACCGCCTTTCTTGGCCCACTCCTGTACGGTTTTCGCTTGGACAAGCACATTCCGTTCGCACAGGAGAGGCCCCCACATGGACGTAAGCAACAACTTACTGTTGCACAGGCTCGTTGGCTCCCACGACGGCGAGGACGCCACAAAAACCGCTTTGACAACCGCCCTGGAACAAATGGGCGTGACATCGGTGTTCGACATTGTGCGCATGAGCAAGGCGCAGTTCGCCCAGGAAGTCGCCAGGTACTGCGATGCAAATGCCGAGCAGGCCTACGACAACGCGCAGGGCCATGCCCGAAGGATCAGTCGCTTGTACTTGGAGCATCAACTCTCCTCCAGCAATACCCGCCGTGTTCGACGCAGTCTTGATTCAGACCCAACATCCGGGCCGATCAGCTATCAAGCGCTGTTCCAGGAAAACTGGGATCAATTCTGCAAAGACGGTGACATCGCCGCGATCGACTCGCCCGTGGCCTACCTGCGTGCGCTGTACCGGTTCGCCAGGCGGCTGGAAGACAGCTCCACGGATAGCCGCAAGATATCCCTGGCATCACGTCGACCGGATCTCGACACACTGATGCTCGATCCACAGAGCGCCTTGGTTCCACGCCCCATGCTCAACATCGTCAACGACACGTTGCGCAGCCATATCGAGGCCAGTCTCGATGAGGACACAACGGTCCATCAGGCCTTGGCCAGCGCACACTATCCCTTTTCACTGCCCTATGACCTTCATCATCAGCAATGCCTGCTTGGGTTGGGCTCAGGTAAACCCACCTTGGGCGAAGTGAATTACAGGATCAGTCTCAAGCTGCCGTTTTGCCAGGACGGCTCACCGTACGGGCACGTTTCGCAACCACCCAGCGAGGCGCAAACGCTGCTTTCAGGGCTCAGTCCGCAGCAGCAGGAAATCTTGCTCGCACCGCTCGCTTCGGATCTAGATTTCGAGGCACTGGAAGAAGCCTATGGCACCAAAGATCTCGCAGGCCTGCGAGACCTCAAATGCTTCAGGGAGCGCACCGGGCTATCGACGGAACAGGTCGAGCAACTACTGGGGCATGGCAGATACAGCGCTCGCTCCTCAACCCATATCCCGCCCTCGACTCGTAACCGCCAAGGCTCTACTTACATCAATGGGCCCGACACCTCCTCTGCCCTCGCGCTTGAAACCCAGAGGGACAAGCAAGGGTTCAGCCACGAGTCCTTCGAACGTTTCGACCGCATGCAGCAAATGATCCGCCTGCAGCAATGGACGGGCATTCCCTTTGCCGAGCTGGATACGTTGCTCATCAATATCATGTATTCGGAAGTCAACACCGCGATGACACTCAGCGCCAATACCTTGCGGGCGCTCGGGGTCTATCAGTACATGACGCGGCGCCATGGCATCACACCAGACGAGTTTGCCGCGCTCATCAGCGAAATGCCGACTCGCGCTAGCGCAGAGCGTGTTTCGTTGTTTGACCAGGTATTCAATCGCACCCGTCTGCTCGAAAGCCCTGCGTGGGAAGGGCAGGCGACGGATCTCGAAATCACCGACCTGAAGACGCTCAGCTACCTCGGCGCGGGCCTGGGACTTGCCATCACTGAAGATGCGTTGTTGCTGCTTGTGAAACAGACTGAAAAATACCTGCCATTGAAACAGGATTTGCCGACGATCTCCTCGCTCTACCGTCAGGCCCGTATCGCGCGGATGTTCGGACTGTCGCCTCTTGAGTGCACGGAACTGGCTCGGTTACTCGGTGGGGATAAGTTCTGTCGGGCGTTGGTGACGGGGGCACTGGACACTACGTCCCCAGACATTCTCGATGTACTGATGGCGATGGATTGGGCAGTGGACTGGCTCAAGCAAAACCATCTCGATGTGCTGGCGTGGTGTCGCCTGTTCGACACTTCCAGAGATGACTTACCGTTGAATCAAACTCTGGAAAACCGACTGGCCGCACTTCGAGAGCACGCCAAGCTCACCAGAGACGACCAACGCCTGGTAGAAACACTGCTGCACGATATCGCTGACTTGCCCGCCGAGTATTCCCCCTGTGTGATGAAAATGGCCGAGACGAATGCCAAGGAAATTGTCGAGGCCATCATCGCACCTGACGGCGAAGTCTCCCCGTTGCTGGCACGCGTGCTTCGCACCGCGCAAGCCTGCCAGAACTTACATCTGAGCAGCAGCACGCTACAGACATTGATGGACCACCCCACGTGGTTAGCCTCGAACAGTTCGGGAACGCTTAAGCCTCAAACGCTGTATTTACTCGAACGGTTCAGTCATTGCGCAAGACATCAGGCGCAGTCAGAAGAGAACCTGTTGCACTACTTCCAACTCACCAATCAAGACCTGTCGCAACATTCAGCAGAGACAGCCAACGAACTGTTGGCCCATCTGCTGGGCTGGAACGTTGAGCAAGTGAGTTGCCTGACAGCGCAACTGCCTTCAGGACGCGCCACCACGATGCAAGACGTAGATTGGGTCATGCGCTGCCAGGCGTGTTGCATCAGTACTGGCCTGTCGGCAAGCCTGCTGCTCAAGGCCGCCGCACTTAATGGAGACAGCCCGAGCGAGGAGTGGAAAAACGTCGGTGAAGGGCTGATCGCTGCGTGCCATTGATGCGTACATTTTTATTCAAGGATTGAATATGACCGTTGCCATGAAAAAGCAGCTGGATGAAAGCCTGCGCGATGCGCAGTTGGCGTTCTACCTACACAAGATCGCGCCGGGCAAAAGCTTGCCAGGAGCAGTGCGACTCAAGACTGCCCGAGACCTTTATGAATATTGGCTGCTGGACGTGCTGGTCAGCCAGGACGTGCCCACCACGCCCGTGGCGTGCGCCATTGCCAGCCTTCAGCAATACATCAACCGCATCCTGATGAATATGGAGCCCGGTTACGACCAGGCAAGCATCACGCCCGAGCATAGGCATACGTGGCGCAATGAGATGCATCAATACCCCATCTGGGCGGCTCATCAGAATCTGCTTTATTTCCCGGCAAGTTATCTGGAGCCCACTCTGAGGAGCGACAAGAGCGACAATTTCCAGCAGCTGGAAAACGCCCTCAACCAGAACCGACTCCAGGCCGATGCGGTTCAGTCGGCGGTCATGGGCTACCTGACCCGATTCGAAGAAATCGCCAATTTGAATATTCTCAATGGCTACATCGACGGCGAAGACTTTGCCAACAGCACCTACTATTTCATCGCCAAGTCACGCACCGAAAACACCTATTTCTGGCGCTCGCTGGACATGACGCAACGCCCGCTGAACGGCACGCCAGCGCAGCCCCCTGCCATTGCCACCAAACTGGATCAGCCGGATCCGTTCGCCTGGTCGGATTGGGAAAAAGCCGATGTGCCGATTCCCGAAAGTGCGGTTGAATACTCGATCCGTCCTGTCTGGTTCAACAATCGTCTGTTCGTCGTGTGGGCCGAATGCATCCATCAGGACTCGTCGGCCTCCACAGCCCCATCGAGCGACGACGCCGTGAACACGAAGACAAGTCATCCACTGCTGCGCTTGAGCTATTGCTTCAAAAAACAAGATGGCATTTGGAGTACCCCGCGAGTTGGCCTGCAGGGTTATTACGAGGAAAAAATGCTGTGTGGCAGGGACCTTGATGCCATTAAATCTTCTATAGGTACTGTGGCTGAGCAACACAATAAAGGCGCCCACGGTGCATTGTTTCTCACTCTGTATGCAGCAGGGTCCGAAACCGACGCCCGCCAAAAGGCCGACACCGAACTTGCCTTCAATAGAACGATTTGTATCGACAGTAATCTCGCCACTACTAGCCCAACCTTCACCGAGAAAGAGCACATAGGGGCGGTCAACCAACGCATTCAAACAAGAATACTTTCAGAAATCGAAATCGATGAAGCGCCTCTCCCAACGCACATGAACACTCTCATGTCGGATTTCGAAAGCCAACAACAATGGATAAGCATCAAACCGGAAAAAAACCGGTCCGCCCAAGCGGTGACGCTACGCATGACCTCAAGCAGCGTCCTCAACGGAGCGGGTTTAGATACACCCCCTGATACAATCAAATTGAGACTTGCAACCCGGCCCGATCGATCCCCGAGACTTCAACTTCACTTAGTGCTTCCTGCCCGCAGCCTGCCAGACGCAGACTACGTGCTGCTTGAGCCGGGTTCAGAACTCACCATCAGCAGCTACACCCCGCTATCGCACCCGCACAAACTAACGATCGACGGCTTGGCTGATGTGCTCAGAGACTCTGAACGTTCGCTCGGTATCACCCTGGGCGCAAATTCAGATCTTCGAGGAAAAGTTGTTTCTACAGCGGCAGTACGGCATCTGATTACGGAAAGTAGACGCGGGAATAACAGCTCAATTTCCGGAACGGTAAAAAACGTAACGATGCAAGCCAACGGCACAGATATCAACTTTGGTGAGGCAACCATCAATCTTGATGAACCACTTTACCTTCAATATGTAATTTTCCGTCAGCCAACCACCTTGGCAACTCAACCGCCGTCATATACAGACCTGACGGTGGTAGCGGAGTCCAAGCCCGCGTCTAAGCTGATGGAGTCCTTCGAGTTCGCTTGGCACAGCAAGGATCTCAGCGGTAACGGCGATACTATTTTTTGTGGGGTGGCCTTTGTCTACCCCAATGAACCGGAAACGAAGCGCTATTCCGCCCTTAAAGCCATCAAGCTGAACCGCATCCTTACGCGCCTCCAGGCCCCAGGCATTACCCCCTCATCGGCAGCCGGACTGGGCACCACCCAATTTATCGATTTCACCCATAGCGACGTCAAAACCAGCGATGCCGGAGGCCTACTCCGCCAGCCGATCAGGTTGAACACCACGTTCGCCGCAGAACTGATCCGCCGTACAGAGAACGGCCTGGATGAGTTGTTCGACTAGACGACACAACATTTGCCAGAACCGACCCTACCCGACGGCGTCAACAACGGGATGGACTTCCACGGCCCTTACGGCCGCTACTTCACCGAACTGTTCCTATACTTGCCATGGCTGGTCGCCCATCGTTTGAACGCCGAACAGCGCTATGACGAGGCCGAACGCTGGCTGCGCCGCGTCTTCGATCCAAGTCGCGGCAAAGAAGACTGCTGGAGGGCCGTTCCGTTAATCGATAGCAGCACGCCTTCGTATGCCGACCAGGCGCCCCATGACCCTCATCAGATCGCGCTCAGTCATCCAGCTCACTTTCGCAAGGCGCTCTACTTCCTGTACCTCGACATCCTGATCAATCGAGGCGACGCCGCCTACCGCGAACTGACCCCTGACAGCCTCAGCGAGGCAAAGCTGTGGTACGTGCGGGTGCTGGATCTGTTGGGACCACGCCCGACCGTTCAACTCATCGATGATTGGGCGAGCATCAGCCTGCAAACGCTGAGCGAAGCGACCAATAAGAACTTGCGCGAATATGAACGATCGGAGCCCCACTCCCAGGCCTTATCGCCAGTCCGCGAGGGCACTTCGCACGCGTCATTGCCAGCCATCGATAGCCCGCATTTACGCCTACCGTTCCACCCGCAGTTGCTCCAGTGCTGGGACATTGCAGAAAGCCGTCTGTACAACCTGCGACACAACCTCGATATGGCCGGCAAGCCGCTGCATCTGCCGATATTTGCAGCGCCGCTGGACCCTCGCGTATTGCTCAGTCCCGCTGTCTTGAATACTTCGGACAATACGATTGAACGGGTGCCGCCCACAGCTATCCCGCACTATCGGTTCTCGGTCATGCACAGCCAGGCCTTGGGCGCGGTGGAAAGCCTCAGCCAATTTGGCGCCGTGCTGCTGTCGCTGATCGAGCGCAAGGAACAGGCACAGTTGCAAGAACTACAGCAGCAGCAAGCCTGGAACCTGGCGAAAATCTCCGTCGACCTGCAGCGCCAGTTCCTGAGCATCGACCGCCAACAACACCAGGCCTTGCTGGCCAGCAAGGCAATTGTCCAAGGTAGAGTCGACCACTACAAAGGTTTGCTGGAAAGAGACATCAGCCAAAACGAGACACATGCCACCCAGTTCTACGTGGCCAGCGGCGGGCTTGAGATCGCGGCGGCGTCTTGTCAGGTCGCTGCGGGGGGACTGATGCTGGTTCCGAACATTGCAGGTTTCTGCTTTGGCGGCAGCCGTTGGGAAGGCCCGATGATCGCTGCCGGCGCAGCGGCCCACTCCGGCGCGCTTACGGCCCGTATGGCCGCAGAGCAACTGGACCGTATGGAATCGTTCAATCGCCGCCGGGATGAATGGGTGCAGGGACACGATCAGGCACAACTCGAACTTGCCCAGGTGGATGCTCAACTGGCGCACTTCAACGAGCAGCAAACCGCCACGCGCCTGCAACTACGCCTGACTGAAACCGCCCTGAGCCAAACCAAGACCCATTATGACTTTCTCAGCAAACGCTTCACAAAGACACAACTGTACCAATGGCTGAACAGCCGGTTTGCGCTGTTTTACCGCCAGGCCTACGACACGGCACTGGGCCTGTGCCTGGCCGCAGAAGCTTGCTGGCGATACGAAATCGCCGATTTCGACACGCAATTCATTCAGCCCGGCACTTGGAATACCACCTATCGAGGACTTGGCGCAGGCGAGCAATTGAAACTCAGCCTGTTGAACATGCAGGCCGAATATCTGCGCCGTAACCAGCGAGAGCTGGAGATCCGCAAGACGATTTCACTGCTCCAATTGAAAGACCAGACCAAGACTTCAACGATCAACAAGCCATGGCTGGACATGCATGCCGAACTGAAGAAAGGCCAATGCGAATTCGAGCTGTCCCAAGAACTGTTCGAGAGTGATTACAAAGATCAGAAGCACTACTTGCGGCGGATCAAAACCATCAGTGTTTCCTTGCCGACCGTTGTGGGTCCTTACGAAAACATCCGCGCCATACTGACCCAGACCTCTAGCAAAGTGTTCATATCGCCTGATGCCAATGCACAAGCCATGGAGGGCCGGCGCGCCAACCAACAGATCGCCCTTTCCACCGGCGTCGACGACAACGGCCTGTTCACTTTGAACTTCAACGATGAACGCTACCTGCCGTTTGAATACACCGGCGCGGTCTCCCAATGGCAACTGACGTTCCCGAACCCCGAAGCGCAAAAAGACCTGCTCGACTCGCTGACCGACGTCATCGTGCATGTGAGCTACACGGCCAGGGTCGGCGGAGGTGTGCCATGAATGAACAAACCGCACTGCCGATCACCGCGCCGTCGCTGCCCAAGGGGGGCGGCGCCATCCACAGTATCGGCAAAGGGTGGGGCGAAATAGGCGCCCACGGCACGGCTTCCTATGAGGTTGGATTGCCGATTTCTCCCGGGCGTGGCTTTGCTCCGTCCTTGACCCTGAATTACAGCAGTTCGGCCGGCAACGGTGTATTCGGCACTGGCTGGGGATTGTCGTTGCCCAGCGTGGCGCGGCGCACCAGCAAGGGCGTGCCCGCCTATAACGACGATGACAAGATTGTCGGCCCCAACGGCGTGGTCTGGTTGCCCGAACATCGCATCAGTCCAACTCAAGTCAATCGCTACAACGACCTGGACCTGGGCACGACCTACACAGTGACGCGCCACCTGCCAAGAATCGAAAGCAGCTTCGACCGGATTGAACATTGGTCGTCGGATGGGGATACACCGGGTTTCTGGCTCGTGCACGGGGCCGATGGCAGTCTGCATGTCTACGGAAAAAATCCCGAGTCGCGACGAACAGATCCAAAAGACGCAAGCCGAGTAGGTGAGTGGCTGTTGGAGGAAAGCCTGAATGCGCATGGCGAGCACATTCAATATGTGTACGCGGGAAATGGCGGAGCCCAACGCTATTTGAGCCATGTGCGCTACGGCAATGTGAAGGCCGACACCAGTCTTTACGCTTGGAAAACAGATCCGCCCACACAGGACCAATGGCACTTCGAGTTGGTGTTCGACTATGGGGAGCGAAGTACCGGGTATGAGGAGAAGCCGCCCTACGCAGGCCTGCAATCGCAAAAACGTAGCGATGCGTTTTCCACCTTTGCCTACGGTTTCGAACTACGTACCGATCGCCTATGTCGCCAGGTATTGATGTTTCATCGCTTCCCCGAGTTGAGCGCCGATCCTGTTCTCGTACGGCGTGTGCTGCTTGAGTACCGCGAGACTTCCCTGGGATATAACCTCCTGAGTGCAGCGCACGACCAAGCGTTCGGCGACGGAGCAGTGCCTCAAAGTCGTCCTCCCATGGAATTTCGCTACAGCGAGTTCAACGGTCTGACCGATGTTGGCGCCTGGAAACGTTTTGAGGGCGTGCTCGACGGCGAACAGGGTTTTCAACTGGTGGATTTGTACGGTGAAGGGTTGCCCGGCGTGCTCCATCGACGCGACGCAGGCTGGTATTACCGTGAACCCATGCGCGCTAAAGCCAAGACTGATGAAGTGGCTTACGGTCAGTGGCAAGAGCTGCCCAAGACGCCTGTCACCGACACAGCGAACACGCTGCGCCAAACATTGAGTGAGCTCACAGGCGACGGTCGCCTGGACTGGATCATTGCCCAACCGGGGCTCAGCGGTTTCTTTTCGCTCGGAGCGGATCGCAAGTGGTCGAACTTCGCGACCTTCCAGGCATTTCCTAGCGAATTCTTCAGTCCGAAAGGGAATCTGGCCGACCTGAGGGGTGAAGGGCTCAGCGACCTTGCCCTGATAGGCCCACGCAGCGTTCGCTTGTATGCCAACCAGCGCGAGGATGGTTTCGCCGCGGCGCGGGAGGTTTCTCGCGACGACGATGACGATGCCCTGCCGGTATTCAACGGGTCACCTTCCGAGCTGGTGGCGTTCAGTGATCTGCTCGGCAGTGGCCAGCAACACTTGGTGCGCATTCGCCACGACGAAGTGAAGTGTTGGCCAAACCTGGGCCACGGGCGATTCGGCAAAAGCATCGTGTTGGATTTTCCGGGCCTCGCCTACCCCACCTTCGATGCCTCGCGCATCCGTCTCGCGGACCTGGATGGTTCCGGTGCCGCCGACCTGATCTATCTGCAAGCGGATCGAATGCTGATCTTCATGAACCGCGGTGGCAATGGCTTCGCTCCCGCAGTTGAGCTGCCCTGGCCGGCCGGTCTGCGCTACGACAATTTATGCCAGGAAAGCGTCGTCGACCTGCAAGGGCTGGGTTGCTCCAGCTTGGTGTTGAGCATGCCGCATCTGACCCCTGCGCAACAGTGGCACTACGATTTTGTCGACGAAAAACCCTATCTGTTGACCGTCACTTACAACAACATGGGCGCCGCCAACCGCATCACTTATCGCAGCTCGGCCCAGGAATGGCTGGACGAGAAAGCCTCGAGGGTCATAGCCAAAGAGTCCCTGGCCTGCCATGTACCGATGCCCCTGCACCTGGTATCGCGCCTGGTCCAGAGGGACGAGATCACCGGTAATCGCCTGACCCAGCGGTTTACCTATCGCCAAGGTTATTACGATGGCGTCGAACGGGAGTTCCGTGGCTTCGGCTTGCTGATCCAAACCGACAATGAAACCAATCCCAACGATGCCGATTCGCCAGGTTTCACAGAGCCTTGCTTGAAAAAAAGCTGGTTTCATACCGGCCAGGCATTGGACATGGACCGACGCGACTATCACGGTGCCGATTCGCAAGCCAAGGCGTTGGGTAAAGCCTTACTGTGCCGATACGACGAAAATAATGAGGACGAGCGGGTTGTTGCGACAGACGAAGCGACCAGACTTGAAATCTGCCGCGCCCTGAGCGGTCATTTACTGCGCAGCGAGACATACGCAGGAGGCAAAAACGAGACGCTGTATTCGGTCCAGGAAAACCGTTATCGGGTCCGTCTGCTACAGGCACCCCAAGGCCCGCGGCGCTATGCTTCCCTGTTGCCCCTGCTGCTGGAGACCATCAGCTATCAATACGAAGGCCAGAGCGACGACCCGCAGTGTCAACACCTGATCAATTTGCAGCATGATCAGTACGGTGCAGTCATTCACAGTGTGAACGTCCACTACGCCCGACGCAAAACGGCTGCCGACACCCCGCCGTTCAGCGAACCAGACCCGCAACAATGGTGGCGGGATGCTCATGATCCGGCGCAACAGTTTTACTACCTGGCACAAACTCGCTCCGAATTCATCAACCTGCGAACGCCTCAGGAATGGCGCCTGGGTTTACCTTATCGCCAGCGGACCAACGCGTTGAAACTGCCCAAGGCGACTGAAGCCGAAGGGCTGGCACCGGAGGATATTTCTTTTGAGAAGATTTCCGAACTCGTCGCTAAGCCAAGCTGGACGACCCAGGCCGTTCTCACCAGCCTGTCCGTAACCCGCTACAAGGAGGCTTCGGCAAACAAAACCTTGCCAGACGGCAAAGCCAGCTTCGAAGCCCTGGTCGACCATTTGGAAACCGCCGAGCTGGACGAAAACGCCCTGCAAGCCTTCGACCTGTTACCGGAAGGATCTCGTCCTGAGGGAGCACTGCTGAAAAAAATCGGCTATGAACCCATGATCGATTTCCTTCCCGCCAGCACCTCATCCAAGACACTGTGGTCAGTCAAAAGTGGCTTCACGACCTACGCCGGTTTGGAAGGCTTCTACAAAACCAAGACCGTGCAGCCGAGCAACAGCCACGGCGTGACCAAGATCAGCTACGACCCATACACTTGCTTTGTAACCGGGTTCGAACTGCCCGATGGCTGCACGACCAAGGCGCAATACGATTACCGTACCTCCCTGCCCCAATGGGTCAAAGACCCCAACGGTAACGTACAGGAAGCCCTTGCCGATACCTTCGGCCAGGTACTGGCCAGCACCTTTTACGGCGACGAGAACAACAACGCTGTTGGCTTCAGACCGGTCGCAGCGTTCAAGCAATCGTCCAGGAGCGCGGCAGCAGCGATCACGCAAAGCCAAGATGCTTTGCAGGACGCCGCCACCGCCATCTATTACGCGCCATTCAGTTGGATGGGAAAGGTATCGGCGTCAGCCCTGAACGACACCGACTGGCTAGCGCGCTGTGTGAGCAACGGTGATGTACTGCCGACCGGGCATATTCGCGCCTCGGCTCGCGCCCGGCGGTCGAAACTCGAAGTACTTTCTGCCGACGATAAAAAACTGACACGCGAAATTCGTACCTCGAAACGCGAGCCGATACACGTCGCCACACTGGTCGCCGATCGTTACCCCAATGACGACCAGAAACAAATCCGCATCGCCATGACGTGCTTCGATGGCTTTGGTCGCCTGCTGCAAAGTAAGCAGCGGGTCGAATCAGGCATCGCTTACGTCGTGGATGCCAAGGGCGAACTGACACTCAACGAGGACGGCAAACCGCTGGAACAGATCACCGCAACGCGCTGGCTCGTCAGCGAACGGGTGGAATACAACAGCAAGGGCTTGGCGATCCGGATCTACCGTCCCTATTTTGCTGATCAGCATCGCTACATCAACGATAAATCCTTTCGGCAGTTCGGCCATTGCGACCAGCAGTTCTACGATGCATTGGGTCGCCCTACCCACACCCGTCTCGCCAGACAGAATGGACTTTCCCGGATGCGCCGGCAGACCCGTCATCCGTGGTACACCGTGGACGAGGATGAAAACGACACGCTGGAAGAAGTAATGACAGCAGGGGGTGAAGCATGAGCGCACGACTTCATCGCAAGACTCCCGCCATCAACGCCGTCGATGGTCGCAGCCTGCCGGTGCGCCAGGTCGCTTACTGCCGAAGAAAGGAAGACGAAAAACCCCAGATGCGCGCCAGCCGGCAAGAGTACGACGTCGCCGGGCGGCTGGTTGCCCAGCGCGACCCTCGACTTGCCAACGCAACTGATGCCAATCTTGCGACCGTCTACAGCCTGTCCGGCAAACCATTGCGAGTAAACAGCGTCGACGCCGGATGGCGTCTGAACCTGCCCGGCGACGCCGGACAGATTTTGCGCAGTTGGGATCAGCGAGGAAACCACTGGCAATCGACTTACGACAACCAACTGAGACTGATCACAGTCGAGGAGCAAGCTGCGGGAAAAGAGCTGCGTAACGTAGAGTGCTTGAGCTATGGCGACAGCTCGCAGGAGTCGGCGGCGCTCAATCAATGCGGCGCGCTCATTCGCCACGACGACAGCGCGGGCACGTTGATCGTCGACGAATATGCGTTATGCGGTAAACCGCTTGGCCAGACAAGGCACATGCTGATCGAGGCTGCACAACCTGACTGGCCAACCGACTTGAAAGACCGTGATGGTCTTCTTGAAAAGAGCGAAGGCTACAAAACGAGTTGGTCCTACGACGCACTGGGGCAAGTTATCCAGCAGACCGATGCCGCCCGACACGAACAGCACTACACCTTCGATGTCGCGGGCCAACTCAAATCCGCGAGCCTGAAAATAAAAGGCACCGAGGCCAAAAAAACGATTGTCGAAGACCTCGTCTACAACGCATTCGGCCAAGTCGAATCGCAAACCGCCGGCAACGGCGTGACGAGTCGCGCGATATTCGATCCACCCAGCGGGCGACTGATGTCGCTCAGCGCATCGGTGCCTGGCAAAACCTTGCAAGAACTCCACTACACCTACGACGCCGTGGGGAACGTGCTGCAAATTACCGACAACGTCCAACCGGAGCGTTTCAACAGCAATCAACGGGTAAAACCCGTCAGCACCTTCACCTACGACAGCCTCTACCAGTTGACCAGCGCCACGGGGCGTGAGGCCGCCGGACTGACTCAGCCTCCCGCCCTTCCTACCGCCGGTACGATTCCATTCGACCCCACGCAACTGTTCAACTTTACCGAGCTATACACGTACGACGATGGCGGCAACCTGACCGAACTGCGTCATGTTCGCGAGGGGAATAACTACACCCGCACATTGAACGTGGCCACCGCCAGCAATCGCCTCATGTCTTGGAGCCAGGGCGACGACACGACGACCAGAATAGCGCTGGACTTCGATGCCAACGGCAACATGCAGGCCCTATGTCCGGGCCAGGCACTGGCATGGAATAGTCGCAACCAACTCGACAGTGTGGTGCTGGTCAAGCGCGAAAACGGTGTCGACGACACCGAGCACTATGCCTACGACAGCAGTGGCCAACGCGCGCGCAAGATCAAGACCACCCATGCCGCTGCAATGATCCACACTGAGGAAGTCCGCTACTTGCCGGGCCTCGAAATCCGCACACGTCATAACGAACGCCTGGAGGTCATCACCCTGCAAGCCGGACGCTGCAACGTGCGTTACCTGCATTGGACCGAAGGCCGACCGTCCAGGATCGCGGCCAATCAACTGCGCTATAGCCTTGATGACCACCTGGGCTCCAGCTCACTGGAACTCGACGACAAGGCCGACCTGATCAGCCAGGAAAGTTACCTGCCCTATGGAGGAACCGCTTGGGTGGCATCCCGTTCGGCCGTGGAGGCCGATTACCGGACCATTCGTTACTCCGGCAAGGAACGCGATGCCAGCGGGTTGTATTACTACGGGCATCGGTACTACGCGCCGTGGTTGCAACGCTGGGTCAGTCCCGACCCGGCGGGGGCGGTTGACGGGTTGAACTTGTATTGCATGGTGGGAAACAACCCGGTGAGGTTTGTCGATCCATCTGGGTTGATGAGGGCGGAGGAGCTTCGAGAGTTCGAAAGATGGGGACGAAGCAGGTCGCAGGAAATTATGAACTCCGCAATAGGTAACTTCTCCGATCCACTGATGCCGGATAACTACGATAAGTCGTCCGATCAGAAACTTAATACCGGGCTACTGAGTAAAGAGTTTCTCGCTCACTCCTATGGCTATGTAGAGGCTACAGAGGTTGGGTTCAGCGATTACTTCAACCTTCCCAAGCCTAAAGGCGGTATGACGAACTACAGAGGCGTGGACCGGTCCTACGATGGCCGTGCCAAGACCCCTACCCCCTCCAACTATTATTTGAATTACGGTACCTACCGGATCAGCAACATCCCTGACTATCTGAGCGACTTGTCCGAGCGATATGTTTCGGCCCGAAACAACCTGTTCCATTCCACTACCATAGAGGCAGATGTCCTGAGGGACGCTCCGACGCTAAGCAGGACGACCGAACAGGTCCATGAATTGCAACAACCGACCCGAGACTGGATCGCAAAACATATTGAGAAGATGGATGGGATAATGCCGACTCGTGCCGGTGGCCCTGGAACTCATGCGGAAGTCCGGCTGGCCAATGCAGTGGTAGCGCTCTATCCGGACAGAGCGGAAAGAATGCTGTCCAACACGACAATATTCACGGACACACTATTTCGGGGAAACACGCCCCAGTCTTTCCCCGCCTGCATCAACTGCAGCGGCATTCTTCCGACGCCGATCACCATACCCACCGGACGTACCCCCATCGATTATGCGGGATACCACTCTACCGTTCAGCGAATACAAAACGCATCAGAGTCACGACCTGAACGAGGGAACTCGCGCTATCAACCTAGAGGAGGAGGATCACGGCCTCGTCCCGGAGGGAGTAGAAGCGGCAGAAGGTGATGCTGTTCAGATACTAATGGCGCTGGTAAACACCAACCGATTCCCGAACGGATCACTGATCGCCATGTCCTGGCTGCCCCAGGGCATGGCCTGGATTTGTGGGTGGGCGTAGCGGTATTGCTTGGCAAGCAATTGCTGCTGGAAGGCTTCCAGCTCATCGGTTTCGATCCGCAGCGCCGAGCCCGGCGTGCAATCGCCATGGTGCTCGGACAGGTGCAGCACGCAGTCCCCGCGGGAGACTTGGAGGTAGAGGGGAAAGTTGTCACCGAAGCGGTGTTGCCAGTCAACGGTAAAGCCCAGGAAGTCGACATAGAACGCCAACGCCTTGGCTTCATCGAAGATCCGCAGGATCGGGGTGGTTTTACCGAAGCTCATGGGTTGCTCCCTGGCTGAAAAGACCCAGTGTAGATGGGTTGACTCCAATGCTTCGGCTTTAAACCCGGCTTCTTTAGTGTCGCAATGCCATTATTGTGACGCCAATTAACACCCCATTAGCCATTTACACGCCATTCGATGGACCAAAGCCTCGACGCAGATCGCCTTCGCGTGCCAGGAAGCGCCCCTCCCGGCGCCCATTCGCCTGGCCGTCGCGATAGCTCAGGACACCGTTGACCCACACACCGTCAATGCCTTCGGCTGCCCGCTGAGGTTCATTGAAATCGGCGACGTCCCGAATGGTGTGGGGATTGAACAACACCAGGTCCGCCCAATGGCCTTCACGGATTTCACCCCGGTGCTTGAGGCCGAAACGTACTGCGGAAAGGCCAGTCATCTTGTGCACGGCGGTGTGCAACGGAAAAAGCCCGACGTCACGACTGAAATGTCCCAGGACCCGTGGAATAGCGCCCCACAAACGCGGATGGGGAAACGGGTCTTCGGGCAAACCGTCAGAGCCGACCATGGTCAACGGGTGGGCGAGGATCCGTCGTACGTCGCCTTCATCCATGCCGTAGTACACCGCGCCTGCCGGTTGCAGGCGCCGCGCCGCCTCCAACAGCGACACCTCCCAATCGCGGGCGATGTCGATAAGGTCGCGTCCGCCCACCGACGGGTGAGGTGTCGACCAGGTGATGGTGATGCGATGGGCATCGGTCACTTGCTTGAGGTCCAAGGTCGAGGAGCTGGCCGCGTAGGGGTAGCAGTCGCAACCGACCGGATGGGTTTTCGCCGCGTTTTCCAATGCCGCGAGCACCTGCGGGCTTCGTCCCCAATTACCGGCGCCGGCGCATTTGAGGTGGGAAATGATCACCGGACTCTGCGCATGACGGCCAATCTGGAACGCCTCGTCCATGGCCTCGAGCACCGGTTCGAATTCGCTGCGCAGGTGGGTGGTGTAGACGGCGCCGAATGCGCTCAATTCTTCGGTCAGTTGCATGACCTCGTCAGTGGACGCTGCAAAGGCGTTGGCGTAGGCGAGGCCGGTGGACAACCCCAAGGCACCGGCCTCCAGACTTTCGCGCAATTGCCGACGCATGGCGGTGATTTCTCCTACCGAGGCCGTGCGCAACAAATCGTCCATATGATTACTGCGCAACGCCGTGTGCCCGACCAACGCAGCCACGTTGACCGCTGGCGTCGCCGCTTTCACCGCTGCGCGATAATCGGCAAAGCGTGGGTAGGCGAACGCCTGGGCCGTGCCGAGCAGGTTCATTGGATCTGGCGGATCGCCCCGCAGGCTCACCGGCGCGGCGCTGATGCCGCAGTTGCCGACGATCACGGTGGTCACGCCCTGGCTGAGCTTGGGCAGCATCTGCGGTTGGCGAATGACCACTGTGTCGTCGTGGGTGTGTACATCGATGAAGCCTGGCGCCAGCACGCGGCCGGCGGCGTCGATGTCTTCCTCGGCCCGGGCATCGCGCAGCTCGCCGATGCGTTGGATGCGACCGCCGTGGATCGCTACGTCGGAGTGGTAGCCGGGCGTGTCGCTGCCGTCGAGGACCAGCGCATTGCGGATAAGCGTGTCGTACAGCATGTCAGTCTCCCAGCGGCAAATGATCGTCGCCGCCGCGGTAATCGTCCAGGGCGAGCTTGACTCGCCGCAGGCGCTCTTGATTGTCTTCGGGATGGGCCAACGCCAGCTCGGTGGCGAGCACGTCGATGGCCAGCAGCATGCCGTAGCGCGCCGCCGTGGGTTTGTAGATAAAGGAAGTCTCGGCGCTTTGCAGGGGCAGCACGCAATCGGCCACTTGGGCCAGTGGCGAGTCGGCGCGGGTGATGGCCAGGATCGCCGCACCGTAGCTGCGGGCCAGTTCAATCGCACTCAACAGCTCCGGCGTGATACCGGTCAGTGAGCAGGCGATGACCAGATGCTGGTCGCTCAGCGAGGTGGCGGTGATGCGCATCATCACCGGGTCGCGGCAGGCGGCAATCGGGTAGCCAAAGCGCACCAGCCGCACTTGCAACTCCTCGCCGCACAGCGCCGACCAGCCACCCAGGCCGAACGCATGGATCATCCGTGCCTTGCCGATCATCCTCACGGCATCGCCGAATCGCGACTCTTCGAACCCTGACAGATGTTGGCGCAGTGTCGCTTCGATATCGCCGACGATCTGTCCATAAAACGCCGACTGCTCCGGCGCACCGGCCGGGTCGAGGAAACGGCTGCCGACGCCGCTGGCCTGGGCCAGTTGCAGGCGTAGGTCTCGCAGGTCGCGGCAACCGACGGTGCGGGCGAAGCGCGACAGGGTGGCGCTGCTGACTTCCGCCCGTTGGGCCAGTTCATCGAGGCTGGCGGAGGCAGCAAAGCCTACGTCTTCGAGCATCAGCCGGGCGATTCTTCCTTCGCCGGCGCTGAAGGAATCCTGACGGGCACGGATCTGGTAGAGGATGTCCATGACGACTCCTTGCAGTGGCGGTCAAAGCACGCGCGCAAGCCCGAGGGTCAGGGCGAACGCGACCAGGGATATCAGTGTTTCAAGCACCGTCCAGGTCTTGAAGGTCTGCGTGACGGTCATATTGAAGTATTCCTTGATCAGCCAGAAGCCGCCGTCGTTGACGTGGGAAAAGATAACCGACCCGGCGCCGGTCGCCAGCACCAGCAGCTCGGGATGGGGATAACCCAGGCCAATCGCCACCGGCGCGACGATGCCCGAGGCCGTGGTCATCGCCACCGTGGCCGAACCCGTGGCAACCCGCATCAGCGCGGCGAACAGCCAGCCCATGACCAGCGGTGACAACTGGAATTCCTCGGCCAGGCCGACGATCTGCTGCGTGACCCCGGCGTCCACCAGGATCCGGTTCAAACCACCACCGGCGCCCACCAGCAAAGTGATGCTGGCAGTCGGCGCCAGGCATTCGTTGGTGAACTTGAGGATCGATTCGCGGTTGAATCCCTGGGCCAGGCCGAGGGTCCAGAAACTGAGGATGGTCGCCAGCAGCAGAGCGATCACCGAGTTGCCGATGAACAGCAGGAACTGGTTGAAACCGCTGCCCGGCGTGGAGATGAGGTTGGCCCAGCCGCCGATCAGCATCAGGATCACCGGCAGCAGGATGGTCCCCAGGGTCACGCCGAAACCCGGCAGGTTGGCTCGCGGTTCACGGTCGAGAAATTGTCGCTCCAGCGGGTTCTCGGCCGGTAGCTGGATGCGCGGCACGATGAACTTGGCGTACAGCGGGCCGGCGATGATCGCAGTGGGAATGCCGATCAGGATCGCGTACAGCAAGGTCTGCCCCACCGAGGCCTGGAACGCCTGCACCGCCAGCATCGCCGCCGGATGCGGCGGCACCCGCGCATGGACCACCGAAAGCCCGGCGACCATCGGCAGCCCCACCATCAGGATCGACACGCCCACACGCCGGGCGATAGTGAACGCGATGGGCACCAGCAGCACAAAACCGACCTCGAAGAACAACGGCACCCCCACGAGGAAGGCAATGCACACCATCGCCCAGTGGGCGTTGCGCTCGCCGAAACGTTCGATCAGCGTCTGCGCCATGCGCTCGGCCCCGCCGGACTCGGCCATCATCTTGCCGAGCATGGTGCCCAGGGCCACCACCAGCGCAATGTGCCCCAGCGTCTTGCCGACACCCGCCTCGTACGCCCCCACCACACCCGACGGCGGCATCCCGGCCAGCAACGCCAGGCCAATGGAGACCAGGGTAATCACGATGAACGGATTGAGCCGGTAGCGCGCGATCAGGACGATCAGCGCGATGATAGCGATGGTCGCATAGACCAATAGCCAATAACCGAAAGCAGGTGCCATGCGTTACTCCTCGAATGGGGTCACGTCGATGTGTTGTGAAACTCTTAAATCATTTCGACGAAGAATCTTCAAACCCGTTGAAAGTAATTTTCGCGCAGAGGTAAAACTTGTCGCTGACGGACAACGCGACACGGCGTTGATGAAAATTCAGCGCAAGATTTTCATCGCTTTTGTGGCGAGGGAGCTTGCTCCCGCTGGGCTGCGAAGCGGCCCCAAATTCACCAGCACAATCGACCAACGGCTGGCCGCCCCGCACTCAATTCCGTACCATCCGCACCTGTTTTTGCACCACTCCCCGGCAGCCGACGGTCCACCGGCGCCCAGTCAGGTAAATCATGAAACCAGCACGTCTTCGCGCCGACGCCCTCGCCGGCCTCACCACCTCTTTCGCCTTGCTCCCCGAGTGCATCGCCTTCGCCCTGGTGGCCCACCTCAACCCGCTGATGGGGCTGTACGGTGCGTTCATCCTCTGTACGCTGACCGCGTTGTTCGGCGGTCGCCCCGGGATGGTGTCAGGCGCGGCGGGGTCGATGGCCGTGGTGATCGTCGCGCTGGTGGTGCAGCACGGGGTGCAGTACCTGCTGGCGACCGTGCTGCTGGGCGGATTGATCATGATGGCGTTCGGGCTGTTGCGGCTGGGCAAGCTGGTGCGCATGGTGCCGCACCCGGTGATGCTTGGTTTCGTCAATGGCTTGGCCATTGTGATTGCGCTGGCGCAACTGGAGCATTTCAAGAAGGACGGCGTCTGGCTGAGCGGCACCCCGCTCTACCTGATGGCCGGGCTGGTGGCGCTGACCATGGCCATCGTCTACCTGTTGCCGCGCCTGACCCGCAGCGTACCGCCGGCCTTGGTGGCGATCCTCGGCGTTGGCCTGGCGGTTTATCTGCTCGGTCTGCCGACCCGGACCCTGGGTGACATGGCCCACATTGCCGGCGGCTTGCCGACGCTTGCCCTGCCGGACATTCCCTGGAACCTGGAAACCCTGCAAATCGTCGCGCCCTATGCGGTGATCATGGCGATGGTCGGCTTGCTGGAAACCCTGCTGACACTGAACCTGACCGATGAAATCACCGAGAGCCGTGGGTATCCGGACCGTGAGTGCGTGGCATTGGGCGCGGCCAACATGGCCTCTGGATTGCTGGGCGGCATGGGCGGTTGCGCGATGATCGGCCAGACGATGATCAACCTCAGCTCCGGCGGGCGCGGGCGGTTATCGGGCGTGGTGGCCGGGGTGATGGTGTTACTGTTCGTGTTGTTCCTCTCGCCGTTGATCGAGCGCATTCCGCTGGCGGCGCTGGTGGGCGTGATGTTCGTGGTGGCGCAGCAGACGTTCGCCTGGGCCTCGTTGCGAGTGGTCAACAAAGTGCCGGCCAATGATGTGCTGGTCATCATCGCAGTGACGGTCATCACGGTGTTCACCGACCTGGCCGTGGCCGTGCTCTGCGGGATCATCATCGCGGCGCTCAACTTCGCCTGGCAACAGGCCCGGGAGCTGTATGCCGACACTCATGAGGAAGCCGACGGCAGCAAGCTGTATCGCCTGCACGGCACGCTGTTTTTTGCCTCGTCGACGCCGTTTCTCAACCAGTTCGACCCGGCCAACGACCCGGCCCTGGTGACCCTCGATTGCCGTCACTTGCGCTTCGTCGACTACTCGGCCGTCGCCGCGCTCAAGACCTTGCGTGAGCGCTACAGCAAAGCGGGCAAGCACCTGCGCGTGTATCACCTGTCCGAGCGCTGCAAACAAATGCTCAAGCGCGCGGGCGTGCAACACGACTGATGTCATGCCAACACAAAACCTGTGGGAGCGAGCTTGCTCGCGATAGCGGTGGATCAGCCGACTTCATTACTGACTGACCTGGCGCCATCGCGAGCAAGCTCGCTCCCACAGGGGGTTATAGAACTGATGAAGATAGAGTGATCTCTGGCGATCAACTGTGGGAGCGAGCCTGCTCGCGAATGCGGTCTGCCAGTCAAAACAAATGTTGCCTGGCCCTCCGCTTTCGCGAGCAGGCTCGCTCCCACAAGGGTGCTTATTCTGTGGGCACTACCGGCGTCACTCGCACCATCTCTTCAAGAATCCATGCCACCACCGACGTCCGCTTCGGTGCCCACCCCAGCAGCTCACGGGCATTGTTGCCGCGCACACTCATTGCCCAAATCACTCTTGCCTTGAAGTTTCGAATCAACCCTTGAACTCCCGCGAGGCGTAGTCGGCGAGCTTGCCCTGGATGAAGTCCAGGAAACACTGGATCCGCAGGGCCAGTTGCGAATTGCGGTAGTACACCGCGTTGATCGGCTGGCGGTAGCCGCTGTTGGCATCGGCCAGCAGCACCTTCAGCCGGCCGGCCTGGATGTCGTCGCGGGTCATGAAGTCTGACAGGCAGGCAATGCCCTGCCCTTGCAGCGCCAAGTGACGCACGGTCTCGCCGCTGGACGCGCTGATGGCGGCCTGGATCGGCCAGCGATCGCCATGTTGGTGACGCAGCGGCCACTGGTTGAGGCCTTCGTTCTGGGCAAACCCCAGCAGCGCATGCTCCGACAGTTCGGCAACGCTTGTGGGAGTGCCGTGCTGCTTCAAATAGGCCGGGCTGGCGAGGATGTGCAACGGGCTGCAACCCAGGGAGCGGGCGTGGAGCGTCGAGTCGATAAGGGTGCCGATGCGGATGGCGATGTCAGTGCTTTGCTCCAACAGGTCGATGATCAGGTCGTTGCTGTTGAGTTCGAGCTGGATGTCCGGGTAAAGCCGGCGGAATTCTTCGATGTGCGGCACGATGGCGTGCAGCATGAACGGCGAGGCCGCGTTGATCCGCAAGCGTCCTGAAGGATTTTTCTGGCGAGACGACAGGCGCTCTTCCAGCTCATCCATCTGGTCGAGGATGCCTTTGGCCTGTTCGAAGAAATACTTGCCCTCTTCGGTCAGGTCCATGCGCCGCGTGGTGCGGTTGATCAACGTGGTATCGAGCTTGGCCTCCAGCCGCGACAACGTGCGGCTGACTGCCGACGGCGTCTGCCCGACTTGCTCGGCGGCGGCGGAGATGGATCCGCATTCGATTACGCAGACGAAAATCTGCAACTCGTCGGATCTGGCTTTCACAGACAGCCTCTCGTGGAATGCACATCCAGTGTGAAGGATGCTTTTGTGGCGAGGGAGCTTGCTCCTGCTCGGCCGGGCTGGCGCTCCAGCGCGCAGCGGCCGCTTTTTGGGGGGCTGCTACGCAGCCCAGCGGGAGCAAGCTCCCTCGCCACAGAAGCCCGCTCGCCTTGGGTGCAGGATTGCGTTCGGGTAAGTCCCGATAGTAGCTGGATTACCGCGAAAGGCCGAACACCTCGCGCAAATGCCGCTCATACCGCGCCACATCTTCTTCGATGTTCGGGCGCTTCATCACATCCACGCACAGGAAGGTCGGCAGGCCGGTCATGCCGAGGAATTGATTGGCCTTGTGGAACGGGAAGTACACCGCGTCCACACCCTTGGCTTCGAAGAAATCGCTCGGGTCGTCGAAGGCTTGCTGCGGGGCGTTCCAGGTCAGGGACAACATGTACTGCTTGCCTTGGATCAGGCCGCCACTGCCGTATTTCTGCGAGGCATCGGAACGGGTCCGACCGTCACTGGCGTAGAGGCTGCCGTGGCCTTCGGTGAAGACTTCGTCGATGTACTTCTTCACGGTCCACGGCGCGCCCATCCACCAACCTGGCATCTGGTAAATGATCACGTCGGCCCAGAGGAACTTGGCGACTTCCTCCTGGAGGTCGTAGCCGCCATCGATGAAAGTGGTTTTCACATCAAACCCGCCACGGTCCAGCACGCTGAGCGCCGTCTCGTGGAGGGTGGCGTTGTAGCGACCGTCGGAATGGGCGAATTGTTTGCCGCCGTTGAGCAACAGGACTTTTTTCATGGGGAGCCTCATCGGGTTCCACAGCGTGGGCCGTTGGCTGGCCGCCGCATGGAAAGATTGAAATTGATGGCGGCAGAGTACCGACGAGCTTCGCGCGGAATAAGCACCGCAACGACAAAAGTGATTTGACCTATACGCAAGAATGGATGACCGATTGTTGCCGTAAGCTTCGGCACCTCTTTTAATTCAGGAGCCCTCTCCATGAGCGAACTGCACGGTTTCATCCTGCACGCCAAGACCCGTCCGGAAAAAGCCGAGGCCTTCGAGGCGCTGTTCCGCGCCTACGTCGAACCAAGCCGTGCCGAGCCTGGCTGCATCGAATATCACATGCTGCGGGACCAACAGGATCCAACGCTGTTTATCTTCTATGAGATCTGGGCATCCCAGGCACACCTGGAGGTGCATTCGAACCTGCCGCACATGAAGCAATTTTCCGAACAACGCATGGATTATCTGGAGCGCGACTTCGACATCCGCCGCGTCGACATGCTCAGCCCGTCCTCGGCTAGCCGCTGACCAGCAGATGGCCGCCGAGCGCACCGAGGCCGATGAAAAATACCCGTTTGAACAACACGGCGCTGATCCGCTGGCGCAGCCATTGCCCCAGCCACATCCCCAGCAGCGCCGGGGCCAGCGCCAACAACGAAGCACTCAATTCGCCCCCGCCCAGCGCGCCGCGCCACAACAGGCCGGCGGCCAGGGCCAGGGTCGAAACGGTGAATGACAGGCCCAGGGCCTGCACCAGTTCATCCTTGCTCAAGCCCAGCGCTTGCAGATAAGGCACTGCCGGAATGACGAACACACCGGTAGCGGAAGTGACGAGGCCGGTCAGCAACCCGCAGAGCGGAGCGATCCACGGCTCGGCATCGGGACCGACCCGCAGCGTCGGCAGCAACAGCCCACTCAGCGCATACAGCAACAACGCCCCGCCCAAGGCCCGCACCACCCAGGCCCCGCCTGTCATGCCGATCCACAGCGTACCGAGCCCGGTGCCAATACAAATAGCGAGTAACAGCGGCCACAAACGCCGGATCAAGGTTTGCAGATGGCCGCCGAACGCCAGTTGCCAAAGATTGGTCAGGGTCGCCGGGATGATCAGCAGCGCCGCAGCCTGCGCCGGAGCCATAGCCAGACCGAGCAAACCCATGGAGATGGTCGGCAGGCCGAGGCCGATCACGCCCTTGATGGTACCGGCCAGCAGGAAGGTGCCGATGACCAGTAAGGAAAGGGCCAGGCCGAGATTCTGATAGAAAGCGATGAGTGTGTTCATGGGGCTATCGTGCGCCCCGGGGCTTGGCTTGAAAATCTGCCATATACTGAGGGTGCCTCTCTTTCAGAAAGAGGCTGAAAATTTTTGTGGATGCTACTGGCGCCATCGCGAGCAAGCTCGCTCCCACAGGGGATTGCATTTCAAACTGTGGGAGCGAGCTTGCTCGCGATGACGATAAACCAAGCACCACAGCCCTTGAGACAGGATTCCCGCCCATGCACTTCGACCTCACCGACCTGCGCCTCTACCTGAACATCCTCGACACCGGCAACATCACCGCCGGTGCGGCTCGCAGCCATTTGTCCCTGGCTGCGGCCAGTGCGCGAGTGCGGGCCATGGAAGGGTCCCTGGGCATCGACCTGCTTGAACGCGGACGACGTGGCGTAACCCCAACGCCGGCTGGCAGGGCCCTGGCCGAGCACGCCCGGCTCCTGCTGCAACAGGCCGAACGCCTGCAACAGGACCTGGCCGAATATGCCAAGGGGGTCAAAGGCCGGGTACGGCTGCTGTGCAACACCAGCGCCATGACCGAGTACCTGCCCGAACTGCTGGCCGGCTTTCTCAAGACCCATCCCAACCTCGACATCGACTTGCAGGAGTTGCCCAGCTCACGGATCACCCATGCGCTGCGCGAGGGCGCGGCGGACTTGGGGATCGTTTCCGACGCGGTGGACACCGATGGCCTTCAGGCCTGGCCGTTTCGCGACGATCCGCTGGTATTGATCCTACCGAACGGACATCCCATGGCTGACGGTCGAACCGTGCGTTTCAGCGAAACCCTCAGCCACGACTATGTCGGCCTGAACGCCGCCAGTGCCCTGGCGATCCACCTGGAAGAACAGGCCCTGCACATCGGCTCGCGCATGCAAATCCGCATTCGCGCCGAGGGTTTCGACGGGATGATTCGCATGGTGACCCATGGCGCAGGCATTGCCATCGTGCCGAAGGCGGCCGTCGATCGGCGACCGACCGAGCTGTCGTATCAATGCGTCCCACTGCACGAGGCCTGGACCCACCGGGCGCTGCTGCTGTGCGCCCGCAACTTCGAAGGTTTGCCCACCTACGCCAAGGCCCTGGCTCGGCATCTGGCCGATTGATGCGCGTTTCTGGATAGCCCGGTGTCGACTACAGACATCTACCCACCCCTGCCGCGCGTTAGGGTGCCTGTCCTCTTCCGCCCTTTCGGAGCTCACATGACCGCCCCCATCACCGTCCTGCGCGACACCCATCCGCTGCCCGTACTCGATGCCTGCAAATGGGAAAAACTCGAAGGCGACCCGCACACCGTCAACCTCAACGCCTACACCAGCGAAGACGGCAGCAAGATCATGGGCACCTGGATCTGCACACCGGGCAAATGGTATGTGGAATACGTGAAGTGGGAGTACTGCCATTTCCAGGAAGGCTACTGCATCATCACCCCAGAGGGCCTGGAGCCGATCCATCTGCGCGCCGGTGATATTTTCGTCATCGAACCCGGCATGAAAGGCACCTGGGAAGTGGTCGAGACCGTGCGTAAATATTTCGTCTTCGCCTGAAACAAAAAACCGAGAGACCACCCGACGTGGTCTCTCGGAAAACAACCGTGAAAACTTCACCGCTTCAGCTCTGTGGCGAGGGAGCTTGCTCCCGCTCGGTTGCGCAGCAACCGCCAACAAACAGGGCTGCTACGCAGCCCAGCGGGAGCAAGCTCCCTCGCCACAAAAGCCTCTCGATATCACAGGTTTACTGCGGCTTGCGATAGCTGTTCACAATCGCCGAAAAGTCCTTGCCGCCCTCGCCCCGCTGGCTCATCGCCTGGTACAACTGTTGCGCCACAGCCCCCAGCACCACCGGCTGATGGGCCTGCCGCGCGGCTTCGGTCGCCAGGCCCAGGTCCTTGAGCATCAGGTCGGCGCCAAAGCCACCCGTATAGCCACGGGACGCCGGGGCCGTTTCGATCACGCCCGGCCACGGGTTGTAGGTGTCCGAACTCCAGCAGCGGCCCGTTGAGCTATTGATGATGCCGGCCAGCACTTGGGTGTCGATCCCCAAGGCATCGCCCAGGGCCATGGCTTCGCTGACGCCCACCATGGAAATTCCCAGCAGCAGGTTGTTGCAGATCTTGGCGATCTGCCCGGTACCGACTTCACCACAATGCACAATGTTACGACCCATTTGCGCCAGCACCGGTTGCAAGGTGGCAAACAACTCAGCCGTGGCGCCGACCATGAAGGTCAACGTGCCCGCCGCCGCGCCGCCAGTGCCGCCCGAGACCGGCGCATCGGCCATCGCCACGCCTTGTTTCGCCGCGGCAGCCGCTACGTCACGGGCGGTTTGCGGATCGATGGTGCTGCAATCCACTGCCGGCGTGCCAGCGGCGATACCGGCCAGCACACCGTCTTCACCCAGCCAGACACTGCGCACATGGGCGGCGGCCGGCAGCATGGTGATGACCATTGCCGCGCCCTGGGCTGCGTCGCGCGGCGAGGCGCTGATGGTACCGCCCAATGCTGCCAGTTCGGCCAGTACCGTCTGGTTCAGGTCGAACAGGTTCAGCGAATGGCCGGCCTTGAGCAGGTTGCGCGCCATCGGGGCGCCCATGTTGCCCAGGCCGATAAATGCGATGTTCATGTCCGGCTCCTTAACGCAAATTGATGGTGGTGTTCACACCGTCATTGACGCTGTTGTCATCGAACCAGCGCGCGGTCACGGTCTTGGTCTGAGTGTAGAACTGCACCACTTGTTTGCCGTACGGGCCGAGGTCGCCGAGTTTCGAACCGCGGGAACCGGTGAAGCTGAAGAACGGCACCGGCACCGGAATCGGGATGTTGATGCCCACCTGGCCGACGTCGATTTCGCTCTGGAATTTGCGCGCTGCCGCACCGCTCTGGGTGAACAGACCCGTGCCGTTGCCGAATGGGTTGGCGTTGACCAAGGCAATCGCCTGGTCGAGGGTGTCGACTTCCAGCACCACCAGCACCGGCCCGAAGATTTCTTCGGTGTAGATGCGCATGTCGGTGGTCACGCCGGAAAACAGGGTCGGGCCGACGAAGTTGCCTTGCTCGAAGCCCGGCACGCTGATGCCTCGGCCATCGAGTTCCAGCTTCGCGCCTTGCTGCACACCGCTCTCGATCAACTCGAGGATCCGCGCTTTGGCCCGCTTGGAAATCACCGGACCGACGTCGGTGCCCGGCTCGCTGCCGGCGTTGACCTTGAGCTTTTGTGCCAAGGCCTTGAGCTCTGGCAACCACTGTTTTGCCGCACCCACCATCACCACCACGGAAGTGGCCATGCAACGCTGGCCCGCCGCGCCGAAACCGCCACCGACCAGGGCGTTGAGGGTCTGTTCACGATTGGCATCGGGCAGCACCACCGCATGATTCTTGGCGCCCATCATCGATTGCACGCGCTTGCCATGGCGACCCGCCAGGTCATAGACATGGGTGCCGACCGCAGTCGAACCGACAAAGGAAACGGCCTTGATGTCCTTGTGGGTGCAGAGCGCATCCACCACGTCCTTGCCGCCATGCACCACGTTGAGCACACCCGCCGGGACGCCGGCCTCGATGGCCAGCTCCACCAGCAGCATGGTCGACAGCGGATCCTGTTCCGACGGCTTGAGCACGAACGTGTTACCGCAGGCGATTGCCATCGGGAACATCCACAGCGGAATCATCGCCGGGAAGTTGAACGGCGTAATGCCCGCACACACGCCGATCGGCTGGCGCAGCGTGTAGGTGACCACGCCACCGGCGACGTTCTCGGCGAACTCGCCCATTTGCAGGGTACCGATGGAGCAAGCGTGCTCGACCACTTCCAGGCCACGGAAGATATCACCCTCGGCATCAGCGATGGTCTTGCCCTGCTCGGCGCTGAGCACCGCGGCGATGCGCTTGGAATGCTCGCGGATCAATGCCTGGAGCTTGAGCATGATGCGCATCCGCGCGCCGATGGGCGTCAATTTCCAGGTCTGGAACGCACGCTGGGCAGCGGCAATGGCGGCATCGACTTCCGCGGCCGTGGCGAACGGAACCTTCGCCAACACCTGCTGGGTGGCCGGGTTGACGATGTCGTGCCATTCGCTGGATTGGGATTCGACCCACTCGCCATCGATCAGCAGTCTGACGGTTTGCAGGGTGGTATCGCTGGGCGTAAGGGAAACGTTCATGCTGGCCTCCGGGATTGTTCTTATGAGAGAGCGCTGGTTCAGCAAAGACCAAGGTGCGCGAGCACGGTTGGTGATGAGACGGTTTTTGGAGTATAGATGTGCAAACTTCTAATAAGAATGCACATAAAAGCCGGTCCATCATGCAAAAAAACATCACCTCCCTGGGGTCGCTGAATTGGGACGACCTCAAGTTTTTCCTCGAAGTGGCCCGCACCCGCAAGGCCAGCACGGCCGCCAAGCGCCTGGCCGTCGACTACACCACGGTGTCGCGACGCATCAGCTCGCTGGAAGCCTCGTTGGGCACGCTGCTGTTCGAGAAATCCCGGACCAACGGGTTTGTCCTGACGGCCGAAGGCCAGCGCTTGCTGGGTTATGCCGAATCGATCGAAAGCACTTTGCACATGGCCTGCGAGCAGGTCTCGGGCTCTGGCGTCGCGTTGTCCGGCCACGTGCGCATGGGCTGCACCGAAGGCTTCGGCAGCTTCTTCATCACCCCGCAGTTGAGCCACTTCGTCGACGCCTACCCAGCCATCTCGGTGGACATCCTGCCGCTGCCACACTTCATCAGCCTGTCCAAGCGCGAGGCCGACATCGTCATCGCCCTCGAACGCCCCGAACACGGCCCGTATGTGTGCTGCAAACTGTGCGACTACCGGCTGCAGCTCTACGCCACCCAGCCTTACCTGGACAATCACCCACCGATCCAGCGCCCGGCCGACCTGGCCAGGCACTCATTCATCAGCTACGTGGATGACCTGGCGTTCAGTTCCGAGTTGCTCTACCTGGCCAACGTCCTGCCCGGCGCCAATGCCCACCTGCGCAGCACCAGTGTGATCGCGCAATTCGTGGCAGCGCAGCAAGGCCGTTCGCTGGCAATCCTGCCCTGCTTCCTCGCCGCCCAGGATCCACGGCTGTTGCCGGTGCTGCCGGAGGAAATCAACGTCACCCGGCAGTTCTGGATGTACTGCCGGGAGGATTTGAGGAAGTTGAAGCGGATTACGTTGTTGTGGGATTACATCCGCGAGGTGACTGAACAGAACCGGCCATTGCTGATGGGTGAGCGTCGGGAGATGGTATTCGCCGACTAGTCGGCGATGACCACGATGGCGACGCGGCGGTTTTCGGTGCGGCCCTCGACCGTATCGTTGGATGCGACCGGCTTGCTGCTACCGAGCCCGCGCGATTGAACGTTTTCTTGGCGCATGCCTACGCCGATCAATACCTTGCTTACGCTGTTGGCCCGACGTATCGACAGTTGTTCGTTATAGGCTTGAGAACCCGATGCATCGGTATGTCCATCGATCCGCACCCGCTCGATTCCGGCCCCGAGCAGCGCCTTGCCAATTCGTTCGACGATTTCGGTACTGGCCGGGTTGAGGTTTTCCACATCGCTGCCAAACAGCACCTTGCCCGACAAACCGAAGGCCCAGCCATCGTCAGTCAGCTCGAAACCTTGTTGCTTGAGCACGGCAATTTGCGCCGGGGTCAGGCCTTTCGGCGGTGCCGTCTGGCAACCGCTCAGGGCCACGACAGCAAGCAGGAAAAGCGCCGCGAACCAGCGCAGGGAATTTTGAAGGGATGAACGCACGAGTCAGCTCCTGGTTTGAAGATCAGCGACGGAGTGATCCGACCCCGCCGTATGTTGACCGCCTCGGGCGAGGCGTTTGGCTTGATACATGGCCGCATCGGCGGCGTGTAGCAGGGTGCCCGGTGTGGCACCGTGATCGGGGAAAACGGCAATGCCGATACTGAGGGAGGTCAACACGGAGGCGTTGCCGGGCAATTGAATCGGCATTTCCATGCTGGCGATGATCTTTTCAGCGATCAGCTCAGCGTCCTCGGCCTTGTGCAAAGGCGCCAGCAGCACGGCGAATTCGTCGCCCCCCAAGCGCGCGACCAAGTCATCCTCGCGCAACTGCGCCCGGACCCGGGTCGCCACGGCCGTCAGCACCGCGTCGCCGGCGGCGTGGCCGAAATTGTCATTGATGCCCTTGAACCGATCACTGTCCAGGTACAGCACGGCCACTTGTTCATTGAGCTTGCTGGCATTGCGCAAGGCGCGAATCAGCCGGCCCTCGAAAAATGCCCGGTTCGGCAAGCCGGTCAAGCTGTCGTGGCTGGCCTGGTGGGCCAGGGTTTCGTTTTCGCTTTGCAGGTGGGTCTGCCAGGATTCCAGTTCATCGAGCAGCGCGTTGAAGTCATTGGCCAGATTATCCAGTTCGGCGATGGCGGCCGGCGGCACGCGTCGGTCCAAGGCTCGTTCACTGCGGGCCGCGTGGGCCACCTCGGCCAGGCTGCGCAGCGGCCCGGTGATCGCCCGCAACTGCCGCCGCGCCAGATAAAGCGCCACCCAGGCACTCACCGCGGTGCACAGGATGATCCCCGCCAAACCGCTGAGCAAAAAGCGCAACAGGCTACCGCCATGCCCCGCCAACACGATGCGACCAATGTTCTGCCCTTGGTGAACGATCGGCAGGCTGATGGGCTTTTCCAGGAATGCCTTGGCAATGTGCACTTCCAGTTCCGACAACAGGCCGGTTTGCGGTCGTTGCCAGCGCGCCAACAGACGGCCGTGTTCATTGAATACCTCGGCATCGGCGACCTCCTCGGTGGAGGCGATCAAGGCCAGTGCCTCGGTGGCCGCGGCCGAATCATCGAAGACCACGGCGGCCTCCACGGTGTAGTTGATCGAACGGGCGATCAAGTGCAGGTTGTGATCCGCATAGACTCGCAGCGCCAACAGCCCGAGCAAGGTCAGGGACACACTGGCCATGGTAATGGCCACCAATGCGACGATCAGATGACCGCGACCGATGACCGAGCCCAGGGTGGGACGGACCCTTGGTTTGCTCTGCTTCATGGGGTTGCGGACCTGCGGCGGGAAAGCTGCAGCACACTCGGATGGATGCGCACGCCACTACGTGCCACGGAATCGAGGTTGACCTCGAAAGACACTTGTTCATCACCTACCCGCAGGCAGAACAGGCTACCCACGGTGCACTGGTCGCCGCCCTCACTGATGCTCAACACGGGCTTGCCGATCAAGGACGCAAACAGACGGGTGTGCTCATCGTTGGTCAGCCTGCCGACGTAGACCGCGTTGCACTCAGTGGCGATATTGGGATGATCGGCCAACAACCGCTGCACAATTACCGGTCGCCCCGTGGCCTGGGTGGTGCCCTTGACCAGATCGTCGGTGTATTGGGTCGGCCCGACGATGCACAGTTGCAGTTGAGTGGGTTCCACCGGCCAGCGGGCATAACTGAGAATGCCCAAGACCACTTGTGTCACCGCTTCGGCCCGCTGCTCGGCCTGGGTCGTGGAGGCCTGCTCCTGGGCAACCGCGACAGGCAGCAGCAAACACAAAAGGCCGGCAAGCAGAACATGCCCCCAGCCCTTGCTGCGCACTGCCTCCCCTACAGGCACTTCCATGGAAAATCTCTTGATCCAGACGATAAGTGCCGGAACGATAGCACAGTGCCAAAAAGCCAGCGAGACAGCGTGTTACGCAGGCTTGAAAGCGAAACAGGCCAGGTTGCCAGAAGGACATGAATCCTTGAAAGCCAATGATTCAGTCAGCCTGCTCCAACGCCAGCATCAAACCGCTCAAGCGCTTGACCTTGCGCCCGACCGCCTCTTCGAAGACCCCCGCCCGCGGTTCGATCAGGCTGAACCATTGCTTGCCCCGGGTAATGGCGGTGTACACCAATTCCTTGGTCAAGACCGGGTTGAGCGCATCCGGAAGGATCAACGCGGTATGGGTGAATTCCGAGCCCTGGGATTTGTGCACCGTCATGGCATACACGGTCTCTACGTCGTTCAGGCGGCTAGGCAGGACGAAACGCACGCCGCCCTGGCCGTCATTGCGCGGGAAAGCGACCCGCAGGACCTGTTTGCCGGCATCCGGCCCGTCACGCTCGGGAAGCTTGAGGGCAATGCCAATATCACCGTTCATCAACCCCAGCCCATAGTCGTTACGGGTCATCAGTACCGGACGGCCTTCGTACCACTGGTGATCGCTATCGATAAGGCGGGCCTTGAGCAATGCGGCGGTGATTCGCTGGTTCAATCCTTCGACGCCCCACGGGCCTTTGCGCACCGCGCAAAGCAATTGGAATTCGTCGAAGGCCGCCAAGACCTCACGGGCCCAATCGGCCCAGCAACGATCTTCCAATGGCTGAGAAATGGCCGGACGGCGCTGCCGCAGCAGGCTCAGGTAATGCCGATAACCCTTGGGCCCTTCTGGCTTGCCGTCGAGTAACAGTTTTTCCAGCTTCGTGTCGTGTTCACCTGCCAATTTCAAGGAAAACAAATCGACGTACTGCCCGTTATCCAATAATTGGCGGGCTTTTTCCGGCTGTTGCTGGTTGACCGAACGAGCGAGCTGACCGATCCCACTGCCTTCTCCGAAGCGCCGGGAATGCCTGAGCATGACTACTTGCTGCGCCAGGGGATGAGTGCCATTGAGGTCTTGCTGCAGGTCGCTGGCCGCCAGGGTTTCCCCACTGACCGACTCCAGCCAGGCACGGGTCTGGGGGCTGTACCAGCCGTCCTCGGCGTCTCGACACAAATCCCCCAGCACCGCACCGGCTTCCACCGAGGCCACCTGGTCCTTGTCCCCCAGCAACACCAACCGTGCATGGGCCGGCAGTGCGTCCAGCAGATTGGCCAGCATCTCCAGGTCGATCATCGACGCTTCATCGACCACCAGCACATCCAGCGGCAAGCGATTGCCTGCATGGTGACGAAAATGCCGAGTGCCGGGACGACTGCCCAGCAATCGATGGACCGTCGTGACGTCGCAGGGAATGCACCCGCGCACAGCCTCATCCAGGGTCCGGACCTGCTGGCTGATGGACTCGGTCAGGCGCGCCGCCGCCTTGCCCGTGGGCGCAGCCAGGCGAATCCGCAGCGGCTTCCCGGCCTCGGCGGCCGGAGCCTGCAACAGGGCCAGCAGACGCACAACGGTGGTGGTCTTGCCGGTGCCCGGGCCGCCGGTCACGATGCTGAAGGCCCCACGGGTCGCCAGCGCGCAGGCCAGTTTCTGCCAATCGATCGGGCCGCTGGCATTGGCCGGCCCGAACAGCCCGTCCAAACGCTCGCGCAGGTCACCGGGCGCCGCTTCCTGCTCGACCAACCGTTGGCGCAACGCCTCGTCGATCCGCCGTTCATACCCCCAGTAGCGACGCAGATAAAGACGCTTGCCAGACAGTACCAATGGACGTTGCTGCGCCTCTTCGCTCTCGTCCACAGCCAAGGCCACCAGCCGACTGGACGCCAGGGCCTTGCACCAATGGGCGCCGTCGAGCGTCTGCAATATTTGCGAGGGCAGCAGCATCGCGCCGGTCTGCGGATCACCCTCGGGGGGCAGCGACAGGGCAAAGTCCGGTTCCTTGAGGGTCTCGAATATATCCAGGCAAACGTGCCCATGACCCAGTTGATGGCTGGTCAGCGCAGCGGCGAGCAGGACCAATGGATCATCGTCGGGCGCCAGTTCATGGAGGAACGCCACGAAGGCCTTGTCCAGGGCACGCAGCCAGCCGCGCTCGACCCAGCGCGTCAGCAACAACAGCAGGTCCTGCGCACGGCTCAAAGGCGCCAGGTCAACCAGGCTTTCATCGTCGGACGCCTTGGGCAGCAGGTCGGCAAAGGAACGACTCATAGCAACTCTCCCTGTACCCACGCTGGCTCAGCCTTGGGCTCTGGCGCGCCCTGGAACAGCCGATCCAGCTGTTCGATCAAGGCCCGTGGCGGCTTGGTGAAATACACGCCCTGGCTGGTCGAGCGGGTCCCACGAAGGAACAGGTACAGCGCGCCGCCGACGTGCCGGTCGTAGTCATAATCGGGAAGCCGAGCCTTGAGCTGGCGATGCAGGGCCAACAGGTACAGCACGTATTGATGGTCGTAGCGATGGTCCAGGATCGACTGCTCCATGGCCTGTACGGTGTAGGCCATGTCATCGACCCCCAGCCAGTTGGACTTGTAATCGGCCACGTAATACCGGCCGTCGTGCTCGAACGTCAAATCGATGAACCCCTTGAACATGCCGTTGAGCAGCACCGGCTCCGCCGCGACGCGGGCGACACCGCCATGGGTGAACCGGCAAACCAGGTGATCGAGCTTTTGCACATCGACCTTGTGGCTGGCGAACCAGAACTCCATCTCGACCTGGAACCGGGTCAGTTGTTCGAGTACCACCGGCGCTTGGTCGCTGCCGACGGGCATGGGCATTTTAATCAAATGCTGCAGCCAGTCGCTCAGCGTGGTGATCCAGCCTTTCCAACCTCGGCGATTGCAGCGTCGGGCAATGGCATCCTCGATATCTGCCGGCGCGGATGAAAACCCTTCCCCGGCAGCCCACTCCAGCAGGCCATGGAGAAAAGTGCCGGGACCGGGGCCGCGGGGAAAGCGGTGGATGTCGCCACCGACGGCGATCGGCTCCCTGGGCGCGTCCGGGTCAAGACGCTCATCGTCGAACAGTTTCTGGGCCTGTGGATTCTCCGGCGCGGTATCGCTGCCTTCGCTCAGGCTTTCGCCGATGCGCAAGGCGCTGTAGGAGGCGATCCACCAATTTTCGCTGGCTTTTCGCAAGGGCACCAAGGGCTCGAGCAACACGGCGTCGTTGCGTGGCGGCCGATAGTGCTCGTCAGTCGCTTCGGGCATGGGCTGGCAGTTCACCGCGACGCTGCCGTGTTGCAGGTCTTCCAGCCAACGCCTCAGCTCCACCGAATCGGTCAACGGCGCACCTCCGCCCAACAGATAACCCAGCGCGGACACATGCAGGATCGAGCTGTTGTTATTGCCCCGTTTGAGGTCCGCGACACCCAGCCAGCAGGCATGTTGTGCGCGGGTCAGTGCCACGTAGAGCAGCCGCAGATCCTCGGCCAGTCGCTCGTCATCGGCCTTGGCGATCAATTCGGCGGTGGGCTTGAGACTGATCTGCGCCTTGTTGGCCTCGTCGTGGTAATGCAACGGCAATCGACTGCCATCCACCGGTTTCTTCGAACAGATGAAGGGCAGGAAAACCAACGGATATTCAAGCCCCTTGGACTTGTGGATCGTGACCACCTTGACCAACTGCTCATCGCTTTCCAGACGCAGGATCTGCTCTTCTCCCGCCTGTCCGGATAAGGCCAGGTGCTCGGACAAATGCCGGATCAAGGCTTGTTCGCCATCCAGCTCGCCGGCGGCCTGCTGCAACAGTTCGCACAGGTGCAGCAAGTTGGTCAGCACCCGCTCGCCATCGCTGCGCGTCATCAGGGCCTGGGGCAATTCGAAATCATGCAGCAGGCGCCGCAACATCGGCAGCACGCCCTGGCTGCGCCAGACCGTGCGATAACCGCGAAACTGCATGACCCGGGCTTCCCAGGCCAGCTCATCCTGATTGAGACGCTCCAGCTCCGTCAGCGGCAGGTTCAACGTGATGCTGGCCAGCGCTGCCCGTAGCGGTCGCTCCACATCCGGCTCGGCGCAGGCCTTGAGCCAGGTCAGCAAATCCCGCGCCTCTTGCGAAGCAAAGACCGAATCCTTGTCGGATAGATAGACACTGCGCACGCCCCGCGTGGACAACTCGTCGCGCACGGCCTGCGCCTCTTTACCGTCGCGCACCAGGATAGCGATATCCGCCGGGCGCAACCCGCGCAGCGTTTCGCCATCGACGGTGAAGCCGTCGCGCCCCGACTGCCCACCGTTGAGCAATGCCGTGATCTCACTGGCGCAGGCGGCTGCCATGGATTGCCGATACACCGCACCGGAGAGCGGCTGGTCCGACGACAGGTGCCAGATGTTCAGCGCCGCAACGGCGTGCCCTGCCACCTGTAGGGACTCCTTGCGGCCCTGGGACTCAACGGACAGGAACGGCACCGGGTTATCACCCGAAGGCTCACGGAACAGAAAGGCCCCACGCCCCTTCGGGCGGGACTCGGCCTTCTGGAAAATATGGTTAACCGCCCCCACCATGGCATGACTGGAACGGAAGTTCGTGCCCAGCGTATGCAACCTGCCGGCCGTGGCCTCGCGAGCGCGCAGGTAGGTGTAGATGTCGGCACCGCGAAAGGCGTAGATCGCTTGCTTCGGATCGCCGATCAGGAATAGTCCGGTCCCGGGGTGGTTGTCTTCAATACGGTAGATGCTTTCGAAGATCCGGTACTGAACCGGGTCGGTGTCCTGGAATTCATCGATCAGCGCCACCGGAAACTGCTCGCGGATCAGGCTCGCCAGGCGCTCGCCCCCGTCGGCCTGCAACGCCGCGTCGAGACGCAGCAGCATGTCGTCGAAGCCCATTTCGGCGCGGCGACGTTTCTCCGCTTCGAAACGCGTCCCGACCCATTGCGCGGCATGCTGCAGCACGGCGGCATCAGGGGTGGGCAACGCATCCAGGTCGGCCTTGAGACCGGCCATGGCCTCCAGCCCGGGATGGTTGGGCACTTCGCCTTTCCAGGCTTCGGCCATGCCCTCGGGCGTCAGGCGTGTGATCCCGGTGCCGATATCCAGCAACTCGTGGCTTTCGTCATCGCCCCAGGCGGTGATTTTCTGAAACCACGGTTCGAAGTAACGCGCCTGCATCTTGCGTCCATCAACAGACTTGCTGGCGACGCCTTGCTGGCAGATCTCCAACAGTTCCACGGCCCATTGCCGCCACGGCGCCTTGAGATCGAGCAAGGCGGCACTGCGCTCCTGCAACGAAGCGGCGATTAGCTCGGCAGGCTCAAGCCCGTCAGCGTCGCCAGGCTCGCTGGAAAACAACCCCCTCACCCGTGGCAACAGCGCCGCTGGACCTCCCCAATGGGTACGCACCCAGTTCAACGCCTCGCCTTGCATCGAATAGCAGAACAGCCGCCAGTAATCGCGCAATACCTCGCCCAGCAATTCGCTGTGGTCGGTTTCCAGGGTCTGGGTGAACAGGCTGCCGCTGTCGAAGGCATGCTCACGCAACATGCGCTGGCACCAGCTATGGATGGTCGAGACGGCCGCTTCGTCCATCCACTGCGCGGCGATGTCCAGCCGATTCGCACAACCCGGCCATTGCTCAGCACTGAATTCATCGCGCAATGCGCCGATCAGTGAATCCGGAGCTGGAATCTCATCGCGAAAGAAACGTGCGGCTTCGGCCAGACGGGTGCGAATTCGCTCACGCAACTCCTTGGTGGCGGCGTCCGTAAAGGTCACGACCAGGATTTGCGGCGGAAGCAACTCGCGGCCAAAACCGGACGCCGAACCGCCGTGCCCTAGCACCAGGCGCAGGTACAGCGCCGAAATGGTGAAGGTCTTGCCGGTACCGGCGCTGGCCTCGATCAGTTGGCTGCCCCGCAGCGGGAAAGCCAGGGCCAATGGTGCCTGCTGACTCATGAACGGGCCTCCTCGCTGACCAATGAACGCCACGGGGCTTCGAGCAATGGTCGGTAAAGCGTATCGCACCAGTCGGGGAATGTTTCGTCAGCCATCAAGGCCGCGAAATCAGGAAACTGTCGAGCCAAGGCCGGGCTTTCCCGCCGCTCGCCCTCGAACGTCTGTCCGTCGCCCTCATAGGCTTTGCGCGCCGCGGCTTCGGCTTTGAGCGGATCACTCTGGCCGAGCCAGGCGAACGCCGTCTTCACCGCGATCGGTAGCGGCTGGCGCATACCGGCCTGCCAGGCCTGCAATAGGTCGCCAAGCATTTTTTGTGCGGCGGGCTCTTCAAAAGGTGGCAACAGCAAGCTGTCATCACTGGCCACCAGCGCCGTCGTCAACGACAAGCCGTTAGCGCAGGCCACGAGATGATTGACCCAGGGCCGTATCAGGCGATGCCATTTGCGGGTCTTGGTGGAGCCGATGCTGTTGGGTATGGCGGTGATGGCGAGAACCGCACCGTCGGAGCGTTGGTGTAGGCCACTGAGCCACCCTTCGACACTCACTCCTTGCAGTTGCAGGCTGACCGGCACAGCACTGGTCAGCGGTGTGGGCCACAACGCCAGAAGCTGTTGGTAGCGCTGGAGCAGATCCGGCAAGGGTTCGATCAATTCGCGCTGCATGCACTCACCGAACCCGGCCATCGGCAACAGCCCGCTGTTCTGGAGCCTCTGGGCATGGGCGGCCAAGGCCAGGTCCGGCTGGTCCAGGCGTACCAGGGCGGCCTCGAGCAGGCTGTCGCTCAGGGTGTAGCGTTGCAGTGCGTCGAGCACGAAAGGTTCGTCATCGGCCAGAGGTGCTTCGATGGCGTCGAAGAACACTTTCAGCCGCTGGCTGAAGAAATGGCGGACGGGGTTGCGCAGGAAGTCCTGCAACTGACCGAGGCCCAAGGGCTCCTCCTGGACGTAGGGTTCCAGCACCTGAGTTTTGTCAGTGTCATCGGAGATGTCGTGGAGCATTCGCCATTCGCTCGCGTAACTGAACAGCTCGTCTCCTTGATGGAAATAACGCGCGCTGAACGGTTGCAGCGGATGCTCCTGAGTCAGGGCATCGAGGAGAGGCTTGCTGTCATCGGCCAACCGCCAGCCACTGGCGAGATGATCGCGCAGTTGGCCGATCAACACCGATGCCGGCCGCTCGCTGTTATCGCGGATACTGCGTCCCACCCAACTGATATAGAGCTTTTCCCGGGCCGACAGCAGCGCTTCCAATAACAGGTAACGGTCGTCCTCACGGCGAGAACGATCGCCCGGGCGATAGTCGCCGCCCATCAGATCGAAATCCAAAGGCGGTTGGGCTCTTGGGTAATCACCATCATTCATCCCCAGCAGGCACACCAACTTGAAGGGGATCGCACGCATTGGCATCAAGGTGCAGAAATTGACGGCTCCGGCCAGGAAGCGTTGGGACAGTCGCCCCTGATCCAGCCCGGCCAACCACGCTTCACGCACCACCGTCAGCGGCAGTTCATCGTGCAGCCCTACCGACTCACAGGTTTCCAGCCAGGTTTCACGCAAGTCCTCGAGTTGGGCCAGCAGATAGTCGTCATGCTCGTTACTCGCCTGGAAGAACAACCGCATCAGATCGTGCAGACGCGAACCCCATTGCTGCGGCGATGCTGGCTGGGTGAGTTCCTGGTGGGCGACTTCCAAGGCATCCAGCAAAGCAACCAGCGGACCGATCAGCGCCGCGTCCAGGCCACCGATCTCGTCATAGGGTTCGATGCCGTCATAGGCCTGCGAGCTGCCGACGGCGTACCCCAGCAACATGCGCCGCAAGCCGAAATGCCAGCTGTTCTGCTCAAGCTCCGCGGGCAAGCCCAACCCGGCGCGGTGTTCGGCACTCATTCCCCAGCGAATCCCCGCCCCTTCGATCCAACGATGCAATGTCGGCAGGTCGGCCTCATCGATACCAAACCGTTCGCGCAACGCCGGGACATCCAGCAGATCGAGGATTTCGCTGACCGGGAAACGACTGTCCGGCAGCTTGAGCAAATGCTCGACGGCGATCAGCAGTGGATCACGTCCGCGCTGGCCCTGGTCGGTCAGTGTGAATGGAATGAAACGCGGGTCGCTCCTGTCGAGCTGGCCGAACACCGCGCGAATGTGTGGCGCATAACTGTCGATGTCCGGGACCATGACGATGATATCCCGTGGGCGCAATGTCGGATCCGCACTGAAATGGGCCAGCAACTGGTCATGGAGAATTTCCACTTCACGCTGGGCGCCGTGGGCCACATGAAAACGGATCGAGCCGTCTCGTTCCGTGTCGACGACGGGCCAGTGTTCCCGGGTTTCATTCAGGGGACGGAGTTCCAGGATGTCATCCTGCAACTGGCTGAGAAGGGTCGTCGGGGTCCCATCAGTGAACAGGTCGATGCGCCCGTCGCGAAATACAGCGCGATAGCTGTTGGGGTCATCGTAGCTGTCGAGCAGGTTGATATAGTCGCGCCCCTGCTTGCCCCAGGCGGCCAATAACGGATGGGCATGTTGATGCAGGATTTGTGGATCGAGGACGGCGGGCATGCCGGTCTTGCGTGCCTGGCGCTTGTATTGATGACGTAGCAAGTCCTTGTCGGCAACGATGTCCGCCCAATGGTGGCGACACGGGTTATGCACGCAGAGTAGAACCTGGCTGAACCGGGAAAGACCGGCGAGCGCCTCGAGGACTTGGGCAGGCAACGAGGAAATACCGAACACGATGACTCGCGCGGGCAAGCCTTTCGGAGCTGCTTCCAGATTGTTGATACGTTCGATGTAGCGCTGGTGGACGCCTGCGCGGCTTTGCGCCATGCCTTGTTCCCCCACATCCAGCAACAAGGCTCGCCACAGTTCCGCTTGCCAGCAATTCGCCGGCGCGAGCGGCTTGATTTCACCTCGGACATTTCGGGTCTGGTGTCGACCCTCAGCCCAGTCCTCGAGCCAGTCGGCCCGGTACACCTGGTACTGGTCGAACAGATCGGCAAGGCGCTCGGACAGTTGATAGCGCTTGCGCAAGTCGGTGTCGTGGGTAAGGAATCGTCGTAGAGGTTCGAAATGCGGCTGCTCGATAAGCTGCGGCAACAGGCGCATCAGGCGCCAGGTTAGCGGAGCCTTGTCCAACAGCGACTTGGCCGGAATCTCATCACGCCCTAGGACCATTCGATAGAGCTGCCACATGAAGCTGCCTGGCAGTTGCACATCAATAGCCGCCGCGATACCGCAGCCGCCGGAATCATCATCTTCCGGGTCTTCAGCCAGTGCGAGCTTGAGCCATTGGGCAATACCATTGCTCTGTACCAGCGCGATTTCATTTTCAAGGGGAGCCAGCGGATAGCGCCGCATCAGGCTGATCACCAGGCTGCGCAATTCATCAAGGCGATTCCCGTGAACCACCATGAAAGCAGGGCTGAGGGACGTTGCGTCCGGCATGAAAGGCATCCTTGAAAATGCAAAAGCTAGGGCAGAACCTTAGCACTGTCGGGGGACTGTGACAGCCGGGAGCAGTCCGAGCTTGTCGTAAGAACTTTCCTGCGGGCAAAACAAAACCCCTACCTGCATCAGCAGATAGGGGTTTCGGAATTTAATCTTGACGATGACCTACTCTCACATGGGG